>NZ_JACJQW010000020.1:0-141878 GCF_014696905.1 Nostoc sp. FACHB-190 | reverse complement strand
CCTGCTAGTTTACTACTTCCTTCTCGACTGGAGCCTGCTACTCCTACACTGGTTGCTCTTAAGCCAAATTCTTGACCAAAAAATTGATCCAGGCTTAAGGCTGCTTTATCGTGCGATAAAACGAAGGTGGCTGTGCGGAAGTCATCTTCTCCGCCTTTTAAACCGTTATCGCCAATTTCGATGCCAAAGTCAAATTTATGGGTGTTGCCATCTCCATTAAGACCCGCTTGACCGACGCTTTCTAGTAGTCCTAAGTTGCTGTATTCTGTTTTTGTGATGTCTGTTCCACTTAATCCTGTGACTTTTAGTCCCGATAGAAGGTAGTTGTCTTTGATGTCGAAGAATACTCCGCGAATGTCTCCAATATTTTTATAGGTTGAGTCGGTGATAAATTCTACTTTAAACTGAACTTTCCCTGCTCCTGCTATGCTGTCATCTAATGTATATTTGGCTTGTAGGGAACTGCCTGTAAAGTTTGTAGTTGTGAAGCTCATGGCTGCTGCGTTTGCTTGGGACGTTTGTCCTGCCATGACTACTGCTAATGATGATACGCCACAGGTTATGTAACCTATGAGTTTTTTTGATTTCATTTGTGTCACTTTTTTTAATTCTCCTTTTCGCATCTAAAAAGTTTTATCAAACTGCACCGCAGCATAAAATATCCCTGCAAAATAGAGTTTTTAAGTTATGAAAAACTAAGTTGATAAATTGCGCTAGTTAGAATTTAAAATGACTAGCGATCTATTATTTCAGCCTTCACTTAGTTTAAATAACGAAAACTTCTATTTTCTAGGGAGTTCAATCTGGGATGAGGTTGATATAAATCTCTGAAATTTTATTTTTTCTCAGTGACGAATAAATATAATTTGCCACAATAACTTGTCAGTAGTCTATAGTTTATCGACATTTTCATCAGAAATTTAATCTCAGAGCAAAAAGTCGGAGTTTCTCTGTATCTGTATAGATATTGGGTATTTACACCTGGAAAAATATTTAAGTATTTCCAAGTAAAGTGTATTTGATACTTAAGTCTGATTGATAAATAAAAAGTGAGGCGATCGCCTCACTTAAAGGAATTTTAAAGTAGATAAGTAATTTTGCTTAGGATGCTCGACGTACCCAGCCGTTAATTGTAAAGCGACTATCAGGAAATGCTTTAGATGAACACCTCACTGGCAGAACCTCGTGCATATATCGACTGAAGAAAAATACAATACTGTTATTGCGCGGTTCGATAGTTTTAAAGGATTCTGCTTTGACATAAAAGTTATTTTCAACTTTACTGTCATATATTAATAATTCTCCTCCAGAATACCGCTTAGGTTCTTTATTGAAGTAATAAACATAAGTTAATTCTCTGGTAGCAGTATCCGAACTACCATTATCGTTATGAATTTTGTAATAATTGCCATCATTATGTGCAGTGAGTTGGCTTTCAATTTGTCCTACTGTGAAGGGTGTCATTCCCAATTTGCTCATCACATCAGGCATAATCTGCTGAACTTTATTGACAATTAGTTCAGAAAACTCTGGAAATGAATACAGAACCATTGAGCGGCGATAATTTTTATCATTGGTCGAAGTACTAGTAGAAACAAACTTTGACTTATTAGCTAGTACATACTTAATCAGTCTTTCATGTTCACTATGTGAGAAAAAATTATCTATTTGTACATAATTAGAATTTAAAACATCATTGGCTACAGGTTGGACATTTTCAGGTTGCTGTATCCAAAGAGGTGGTTCGGTGATTAACCCAACAAGATGATCACTAGCAAAGCATAAAGCCGAATGCCCTTCATTAACAGGCACTTGAAATAAACCTTGACTGGCTGCTTCTTGTTTATAAGCACGAGCAACAACAGTGGTTAATAGGCTATGCAATACAGGGTCATCTGGATTGAGGTAAACTGTATACTGATGTCCCCCTGTTAAGAGAAGCTGAACTTTGACTTTTGTTGGTTCTAGTTGCTGGGAATTTGTTGACATAAATAATTGTGTTAGGGATAGCGATCGCAAAAAAATTTGGTAACAGCAAAAGTAATGAGAGTCTTCCTAAAACTTGAGTTACTTTCTATATCAAGTACCAAAATAAAAATATCTATTAATTACTGGTTCTAGCATGTCATTGAGCATCCTGTCATTCAGGAAATACCACAGTAATAGCCATATAGAAAAATTAAAGCCGTAGTTTCCCTAACTACGGCATTGATGTCATATCCTCAAATTTTATTTTCGGTATTTACCGAGAGTCAACAGCGTATGCAATCAATTGGCTAAGACGTAAACGCAAGGTTTCTAAACCTAAACGTTCGCTTGCGGAAATGAACACAGCTAGGGGAAATTCTTCTCTAGCTAAGGCTAATGTCTCGCTGTCTACTTGATCAATTTTGTTAAAGGCGACCAAGGCTGGGCCAGGAGTCACAGGCATAGCGGCGAGGATTTCTCGCACTGAACGAATGTGACTTAACCAAGCAGGATGAGACAAATCCACTAAATGTAATAACGCATCCGCTTCTGTGACTTCTTCTAAAGTTGCACGAAAGGCATCCATCAACGACGCAGGTAGTTCGTGAATGAACCCTACAGTATCTGTAATCAGAATTTCTTGGGGTTCATTGGTGTCTGCATGGGGAATGACCAAACGACGTGTAGTCGGGTCAAGGGTAGCAAACAACTGGTCAGCAGTATAAACTTCGGCGTTAGTTAAGGCATTGAGTAAGGTCGATTTGCCTGCGTTAGTGTAACCAACCAAAGCCACTGAAGGCACTTCTTGATGTTGTCTTCGTTGTCGTAAGCGCGAACGATGGGCTTGCAACTGGTTGACTTCTTGTTGCAGTCGAGAAATTCGCCGTTGAATTGCCCGACGTTCTGTTTCTAGTTTGGTTTCACCAGGGCCGCGAGTCCCAATACCACCACCTAACCGCGACATTGCCTGACCCCTGCCAGTCAGACGCGGCAGCATATATTCTAGCTGTGCTAGTTCTACTTGCAATTTACCAGCGCGGGATTGAGCGCGTTGAGCAAAGATATCTAAAATTACTTCTGTGCGGTCAACTACCCGAATTCCAATTTGCGCTTCTAAGTTGCGGACTTGGGCTGGTGAAAGGTCGCGGTCAAAGACGACGAGATTACATCCGAGGGTTTGGGCTGTTAAGGCGACTTCTTGCACCTTACCTTCACCGATAACTGTTTGGGGATGAATGCGCGATCGCTTTTGTTGTACTGTCTGTAGTACATCACCGCCAGCAGTATCTACCAGTCGTCCTAATTCAGCTAGGGTGTCGTGGAATTGTTGCAGAGTTAATTCATCGGTCATGACTCCCACAATCAACACGCGGTCATGATCAGCATCTACTTCCTGGGCGACAAATTCCCGCCGGAATTCTGCTTCCAGTCCTTCTACCAAATCGATGAAGTCCTGTTCTGCCAGCATATCCAAGCTCATTGGTGGGGAAATGCTAGAGTAGGTTGCTGAGTTTTGCGTACCGCGTTCTGAGTTTGGGACTGCTACTAGTTGTTTCGTATCAGATACTAAATGAGCTAAATAAGCTTCTTTGACATAACCTGTAGCGCCACCACCACGCTTGGTAAATCCTGTCCCAGTGATATTCAACATTACCAGCGCGTCTAACCGTTGCATTGCCATAGCAGTCAGCGCCACCTCATTGGGTGGTTCTGGTTTGAGATGGGTGGCAATACAGCGAATACCGCTCAGACGTTCTGCACCGTAACGGGGCAGTTCTAGCGGTGGAATTTGCGTCTGACGCGGTGTGCCTACCCCAACACGAATCACTTGACCGCGACGGTTGAGATAGGCACACACAGGTTGATTGATTTCTGTGCTAATGGCAGCCAGACGCTGCGAAAATTCAGGCGTTGTGATGCGATCGCCTGGTATACGCTGGTGGTACAGCCTCTGTAGTTGTTTCAGATGGCTGGACTTTAAACCTTGGAGATTTCCGAAGATGGTCTCTATAGGCGTTTATGACCAGTTAACTGGCCCTCCGAATCCGTCTATTGTCTATTTTACAACAGTTGCTAGGGTGCAAGCTCAGTCTTCTGGTAGGTGCATAGATTTAATTAGCTTTCAGTTTCAAGATACAGCAGATTCGATGTTTATGAGGTACAGCAACTGATTGAAAAAAGTAATGAGTAAGGAGTCAGAAATTTACTCATTACTTAATTGACAGCCGACTCCGAGTTTAGGCAGTACAGTGTCAAAATATTAAGTGTAAACTTTGCTCAAAAACGCAATTATGCCTAAAGCAATCTGGAACGGTGCAACTTTAGCCGAAAGCGACAAGACTATAGTTGTGGAAGGTAATCACTATTTTCCTCCCGACGCAATTAATAAGCAGTATTTCCAAGACAGCAGCACTCATACCACTTGTCCCTGGAAAGGTGTTGCTAGTTACTACAGCATCGCAGTTGATGGAGAGGTGAATCAAGACGCTGCTTGGTACTATCCCAGCGCCAAGGAAAAAGCTAAAAATATTGAAGGTTACGTCGCTTTCTGGAAAGGCGTAAAAGTCGAAGCTTAATTGAAGACGCTTCGGGCTTATTTGCTGAAACTAGTACAACAAGGCAAAAGTAAAAAATCAAAAGGAAAAAGAAAGAATAGTGATACTACAAGCCTTTTAGCAATTTCTTATGGTCTCTTTATTTACGCCAACCTGTACTAAATAATTAACAGAGTTTCAGTGAATAAGCCTTTTTTTGATCAATCATCAGCACGGCGATCCTTTTGTGTTCTGTGTTCAGATTATTTCACTTTCTGGTTCAACTAGCTCGAAATTGACTTTGTTATATAAATCTTGTAAGGAAATCTCAAAAGGTACAGATGCAAATGCGATCGCCTGATCTTCTTCATCATACTCACGCAGGTTCCATTGTTTTTTCCCAATCTTAGAAAACTGCTCTACATGAACTCGATATTGGTCAATTAAGAGATATTCTTGCAACGTGGGAATTGTGCGATACGCCGCAAACTTATCCTCATAATCATAATTCTTAGTAGATTTTGATAGCACTTCTAAAATAACTTGAGGATTAGTAATAATATCTTGGCGATTGTTAAAAAATTCCGGTTCACCTGCGATAATCATCACATCTGGGTATGTATAAATCCGTTTTTGCGATATCCATAGACGGACATCGCCAACAAAAACTTCGTAATTTTGCTGTCTAAATGCAAAATTTAACGCCGAACCAAGGTTAAGTGATATTCGAGCGTGATTAACTGTTCCACCTGCCATTGGAATTATTTGTCCATCAATATATTCACTTTTATATTCAGCCGCTTCCTCTAACTGTAAATATTCCTCTGGGGTGTAGTATTGCTGTTGTGTAACTTGCATAGCTTTTACCCATATTTATTCAACAGTGTAACTTGGTTATCTAACAAAAAAGGTGCGTTCTAGCATTGCAGAAACACACCTTCAATACTCCGCGTTACTCAGCGCACCTCTGCGTTTAAATCTTAATATCCAAAGTTCGCACTAAAAATGCCCATCTATCCGCCGCTTCTTCAATGATTTTAGTTGTCGGCTTACCTGCACCATGTCCAGCTTTTGTTTCAATTCTAATTAATACTGGTGCATCACCTTGATGGGCTGCTTGCAAAGCCGCCGCAAATTTGAAACTATGGGCAGGCACAACGCGATCGTCATGATCTGCGGTAGTAATTAAAGTAGCAGGATAAGCTGTCTTTGGTTTGAGGTTATGCAAGGGTGAATAAGCATACAGTGTTTTGAAATCTTCAGGATTATCGGGTGAACCATATTCTTTAGTCCAAGCCCAGCCGATAGTAAATTTATGAAAGCGCAACATATCCATAACACCAACGGCGGGTAAAGCTGCACCAAATAAATCGGGACGTTGCGTCATACAAGCACCCACCAATAAACCACCATTACTACCACCTGCGATCGCTAGTTTGCCAGTTTTGGTGTATTTATTCGCAATTAGCCATTCCGCCGCCGCAATAAAATCATCAAACACATTTTGTTTTTTCTCTTTCATCCCGGCTTGATGCCATTCTTCGCCGTATTCGCCACCGCCACGCAGATTTGGCATAGCATAAACACCACCCATTTCCATCCACACCAACATACTCACAGAAAAAGTCGGTGTTAAAGAGATATTAAACCCACCGTAGGCATAAAGATAAGTCGGATTATTCCCATCTAATTTAATGCCTTTTTTGTGAGTAATAAACATTGGCACCTTTGTGCCATCTTTGCTGTGATAAAAGACTTGTTTTGTTTCATAATCATCAGGATTAAAGCCAACTTTTGGTTGCCGGAACAACTGACTTTTTCCTGTTACCATATCGTAGCGGTAAATTGCGCCTGGGGTAGTAAAACTAGTGAAACTATAAAAAGTCTCTTTATCATGACGTTTACCACCAAAGCCACCAACTGAACCAACTCCGGGTAATTCTACCTCGCGGACAAATGCGCCTTTCAGGTCAAAAATTTTAATTTGCGATCGCGCATCTTGCAAATAATCAGCCACAAACTGATGATTGAGAATATTGACACTTTCTAAAGTCGCTTTACTTTGGGGAATAATTTCTTGCCATGCTGATTTATCGGGTTTATTAATATCAATGGCAATCACCCTCCCCCGTGGCGCATTTAAATCTGTACGGAAATAAAAAACACTATCATCATGATCAATAAAGCTATAATCTGCCTCAAACTCGTTGATTAATTCCACAACTTCCGCATCGGTATTCTTTAAATCTTTATAAAATACTAAATTGCGCGAGTCAGTTCCCAACCACACAGAAATAATTAAAAAGCGTCCATCTTCTGTGACACCACCACCAAATCCCCATTCTTTTTGGTCAGGACGTTGATAAATTAAAATGTCTTCTGATTGGGGTGTACCTAATTTGTGATAATACAGCTTTTGATAATAGTTAACATCTTCTAACTGAGTTTTAGAATTTGGCTCATCATAGCGACTGTAAAAAAATCCTTGGTTGTCAGTTGTCCAAGATGCACCAGAAAATTTAATCCACTTTAAATGGTCGTCTAAATCTTTACCTGTGGCTACATCACGGACTTTCCATTCTTGCCAATCAGAACCAGAAGTTGCCAGACCATAAGCTAAAAGTTTACCATCATCGCTAATTGATAATCCTGATAAAGCGACTGTTCCATCCGCAGAAAGTTTATTTGGATCAAGTAAAACTTGCGGTTCGTCATCTAGACTTTTTAAGGTATATAGTACGCTTTGATTTTGCAGCCCGTTGTTTTTGAAATAAAAATAGCGTTCGGTGGAACCGTCTTGCAGAGATTCGCCTTCTTTAAATGGGGTACCATACTTTTCATAATCCCAAAGTTTCGTTAAGCGTTGTTTAATTTTGTCACGAGCCGGAATTTCACCTAAAAATTCAAAAGTAATCTTATTTTGAGCATCAATCCAAGCTTTCGTTTCTTCAGAATCAGAATTTTCCAACCAACGGTAAGGATCTGCAACGACAGTTCCGTGGTAGTTATCCACTTGTTCGTTTTTGGGGGTAGCTGGATAAGTAATCTGTTTTGCTGTTGACATAGTTGGGGATACCATTCTTCTGTGTACATGGTAATCAGATTTCTCCAGCTTGTGGTAGCTTGCTAAAGCTACAGGTAGAATCCCAGGATTTACACTCCAGTAACACACTAAAACTATGGTCAAAAAAGTTACAAGAAATTGGACAATCCTAGCAAGCAATTTCATCATAGAAATATTAGAGTCAGAACAAAGCTAAATCTTGTAAAAACAGTATGACTTACACTCCACCCAAGCTAATTATCCCTCTTTTGTTACCTTCGGCAGAGAATAATCTGAAACTCCTAGTTTTACGTTATTCTCACCTTTACTTCTGACAATCTTGAAAGTTATTGGAAAGTTGCCGATAGACTATTACTGCTAGTTGCGCTCCTAAAATTGGTGCTATCCAATAAACCCAATGATGTTGCCAAATTCCGCCGACAAATGCTGGTGCAAAGGAACGCGCCGGATTCATACTTGCACCAGTAATTGGCCCCATAAATGCAGCTTCCACTGCTACGGTTAAACCAATTGCTAACCCAGCAAAACCTATGTGTGCGCGTCTATCTAGTCCTGAACCGAAAATAATCAGCATCAAAATAAAAGTCAGCACAAACTCTAATACTAAAGCCTGCATCCAATTATTATTTAGTGGTAATGTTGCTCCTAAATTGCCAACTTTTCCTAAGCTAATTACTAGTAAAGCTGAAGCGGCGATCGCTCCTCCTAACTGTGCCAAAATATAAGGCAACACTCGCCATTTAGGTAAAAAACCACTCGTCCAAAAAGCCAGCGTCACTGCTGGGTTGAAATGTGCGCCACTCAAATGTCCCAAAGCATAAATTAACGCCGCTACCACAGCACCAAACACAAAACTAATACCTAAATGTGACACAGCATTTTGACTGATGCTGTTCACCATGACTGCACCAGTTCCTGCAAACACCAAAATAAAAGTTCCTATTGCTTCCGCTAAAGCTTCTCGCCAGCAATGTGCCAGCGATTTTGGTAAACCTGAGTTCATTCTCTTACTCAGAACATCTGCATCTGACATTGCAAAAAAATTGATTCGTTGGCAATAATATTTCAAAAAAACTTGATATGTCAATCAAAAAAGCCGGAAACGATCATCTAAATTTTTATACAACTTTCCCAGGCTAACTTTGCTGCACCTACCATTCCCGCCGAATTACCCAATTCAGCTGGCAAAAGTTGTAACCCAAAACGCGAAGTCGCCATGACTCGCCGTTCAATTTCTGCTTTGGCGGCTGGGAAGAAAAATTTAAAACTAGCACTGACACCACCACCAATGACGATCGCTTCTGGTGTTAAAACATAAATTAAACTCGCTAACCCCGTTCCTAAATCTCTGCCATATTCTTGCCAAAAAGCCAAAGCGTCACTATCTCCCGCCTCAGCCAGAGCGCCTAATTCGGCAGGTTCTTTTCCTGTGCGGCGACGAATGGCAATAATTGAAGCATACTGCTCTAAAGAGCCTTGATTACCACTGTTACACATTGGGCCGTTAGGGTTGCAGGTGATTAAGCCAAGTTCGCCACCTGCGCCACGATGTCCGACAAACAATTTCCCATCCAGAATAATTGCGCCACCAACCCCGGTTCCCAAGGTCAACATAATAAAATTGTGCCAGTTACGACCGGCTCCTAACCAAGCTTCGGCGACTCCTGCACAATTCGCATCGTTAGCAATGACAGTGGGTTTGCCTGTTTTGGCTTCTAACCAGTCAGCTAAAGGGACATTATGCCACTGGGGTAAGTTAATGGCGATTTGAGCAATGCGTCCTGTAGCATCCGCCGGGCCAGGAGTACCGACACCAATAGCAATAGTTTGATTATCTGGGTCAACTTGCGCGATCGCATCTACCATCACACTCAAAACCGCTTCTGGAGTTGCTGGTTGGGGCGTTTCCACCGTTAATGATTGCCAGCAAGTACCATCTTGGCTGAACCGCCCTAGCTTAATTGCTGTTCCCCCAACATCAATCCCAATTACTTCTGGTTTAATCACTATTGCATATCCCACATTTCAGTTGTGATACAAAAATGTATCACTTGTCCTTGTCTGTGATGTAATCGGTTGATTCATCAGAACGTGCAGCAGCAACTTGCAGACTAGTATTTGGGTAATAATTAAAACCTGATTGCCCCCGCGAAGCTGCAACTGGTGTACCACTCAAAATCCCCGCCAGAGCAACAGAAAGCATAAATCCACCCGTAGCAGCAGCAATTAAACTAAGGTTATCTTTCACACGCATCTCTCCAGTTATCAGTTATCAGTTAACAGTGAAAAGTTATCAGTAAACAGACTGGTAACTTTTCAGTATTAAATGACTATTTCCGAATCCCATTTTCTCCCCGCAAACGAGGATTGACAAATTCATTTAACCCCTCACCAAGTAGGGATAACCCTACTACCATGAATGTCATTGCTAAACCAGGGAATAGTGTCGTCCACCAAACCCCTGTAGGTAATGCTTCCAGGGCTTGTTTTAAATCATGTCCCCACTCTGGAACTTCTTCTGGTAGCCCTAAACCCAAAAAGCCTAAACCGCCCAATACTAAAATTGCATCGGCGGCGTTGAGGGTAAATAGTACAGGGACGCTTTGAATGACGTTGAAAAATAAATAACGCGACAGCACAATCCAGGTAGAAGCGCCCATTGCTTGTGCAGCTTCGATAAAGACTTCTGTTTTCACACTCACTGTATGGTTGCGAACCACGCGGTAATATTGGGGGATGTAGGCAATACTAATAGCGATCGCAGCATTTAATATCCCTCGCCCTACAACAAAGGCCAGCGTCACAGAAAGTAATAATCCCGGTAAGGTATAAATACTATCCATCAAAAACAGCAACACCTTATCTAACCTACCGCCAAGATAGCCACTCACCATCCCCAGAGGTACACCAATCACCATACTCAGCGCCGTGGCTAAAATTACCACTTGCAAAGCAGCTTGAGCGCCAAACAAAGTGCGCGAAAATACATCATGACCCAAGCGACTAGTCCCAAACCAATATTTAGCCGATGGTGCTTCTTGAATAGGGTTAGCAAGAAAATCTTTGGGGTTTTGTAGCCATCCCCAAGCCTGCATTACAGGGGCGAAAAATGCCAAAAAGATAAAAAACAGGGTGATGGCTAACCCAATAATCATTAATTTTTGGGACAGGTTCGGATTTTTGGCAAAACGTAAAAAAGTTGGCAGCTGACGTTTAGTTATGGTCATGAGCGATCGCCTGCATTTAGCAAGATACGCTGACCATTGTACATAGGGGAGTGGAGAGTTGGGAGTGTGGGGAGTGTGGGAGGTGTGGGAAGTGTGGGAGGTGTGGGAAGAAAGATTTCTTCACCATCCTCCCACACCCCTGGATTTCTTTCTCTATTGCTTCCTGCGTCTTGTCTTCCCTATTCCCCATTCCCCATTCCCCATTCCCCATTCCCGACTCCCCTAAATGTTGCTTTCAATCAACTGGCGATACTCGCTCTTTTGCTTCACGCCTTTGATTTCTTTCAACAGTTCTTTGTCCTTGAAGAACTGTACAGTCGGTGTACCTGTCACGCCAGCGTTTTCGGCAATCTCACGGTCTTTATCGATGTCAATTTCCACAAAATGGATTTTGCCGTCGAATTCATCCACTACTTTATTGAGTATGGGTTTGAGGGTATGACAAGGGCCGCAACCGGGCGCAACGTATTTGACAATCAGCAGGCGATCGCTTTCGTGGAATAATTTGCGTAAAGCATAACCACCTTCATGGCGTGTTGACTGTAAATTAAACCCGGCTGCTTCCTCCGCTTCCGTTTTCTTTTGGGCTGGCTGAGTCTCTAACTCATTATTGATTGTTGCTTCTTGATGAAACTCTTGAATTAAACCACTAGAAGATAACCAACGTTCTGTCAACAACGCCGCCATACAACCAGTCCCCGCAGCTGTAATTGCTTGGCGATATTCATGATCCTGCACGTCACCAGCAGCAAAAACCCCTTCAACACTAGTTTCTACAGAACCATGTTTTGTGAGAATATAACCCACCTCATCCAGTTCTAGCTGTCCCTTAAATAAGGAGGTGTTAGGAGTGTGACCGATCGCATAAAATAAACCCTTGGCGTGAATTTCGCTTTCTGCACCGGTTTTATTATTGCGAACTTTTACTCCATCCATGTGACCATTGCCAAACACGTCTACAACTTCTGTGTTCCAATGCACCTGGATTTTCGGGTTACTCAAAACTCGGTCTTGCATAGCTTTAGAAGCCCGCATCTTATCAGACCGTACCAGCAAATTCACTTTAGAACCATATTTAGTCAGATAAATTGATTCTTCTGCGGCTGAGTCACCAGCACCAATTACCGCCAACTCTGCACCGTGGAAAATTGGTGTTGCACCATCACAAATCGCACAAGCAGAAATTCCCCGACTCCAAAACTGATGTTCACTGGGTAAACCCAATCGTTTCGCCGTTGCGCCAGTGGCAATAATTAAACTGTGAGCTTTAACTTCTCTTTCTTCAGAGCGCACAGTAAACGGACGTTGGCTTAAATCAACAGATATCACATCTTCAGTATATAACTCAGCCCCCCAACGCTCGGCCTGTGCCTTCATCCGATCCATCAGTTCCGGCCCCGTAATCCCTTGCGGGAAGCCAGGAAAGTTCTCTACTTCCGTCGTTGTCATCAGCTGTCCACCCGGCAATCCTCCAGCTTGGAAACCTTCAAAAACAACGGGTTTCAGGTTAGCTCGTGCTGCATAGATGGCGGCGGTGTATCCTGCTGGCCCAGAACCGATAATCACTACGTTTTCTACTGTTGGGTTAGACATATATCTATACGAACTCATAATGACTACGCTTAATATAACATAACTATAGAGTGAGAGGAAAGGCAGATAAATGGGAATACTCAAACTTAAGCAATTCTTTTAAGTCATGCTTCTGCCATATACAGGTATTGGGGCAGACTGTGGAGAATGCAATCACAGGAGCAATTTACCTATGAATAACCCAACATCAGACTTAAAAGAGAAAATTCGTCAGCAGTTTGAAGCAATTCCATACCCTAATAATTCTGTTGAGGAAACACCCAAAAATAAATTGAATTTGCTTTATGTTTGTAATTTTGTCACATCTTTCTATTTAAGAAATCAAGAAATTATAAATACTAAAGATAAAGTTATTTTAGATGCGGGTTGTGGTTCTGGTTACACATCACTAGCCTTAGCAGAGGCCAATCCTGATGCTAAAATTATCGGTGTTGATTTATCAGCAGAATCCGTAAAATTAGCCCGTCAACGCTTGCAATATCATGGCTTTGATAATGCAGAATTTTATACACTTTCCATTGAGGATCTATCCCAGTTAGGGATGCAATTTGACTATATCAACTGTGATGAAACTCTTTATCTACTCCCAGATCCAGTTTTAGGGTTGCAAGCCATGAAATCTGTTTTGCAACCGCATGGAATTATTCATACTAACTTACATAGTTACCGCCAAAGATTTTATTATTACCAAGCTCAAGAACTATTTCAACTAATGGGTTTAATGGATGGTACACCCTTAGAATTGGAAGCTGAATTAGTTCGGGAAATTATGGGATCTTTGAAAGATGATGTAGTTCTCAAACAAAGAGCTTGGGATAGCGCCTTTGAGCAAGCACCTAATTTAACTTTAGTGAATCATTTACTCCAAGGAGATAAAGGCTACACAGTTAAACAAATGTTTGCCATGTTGCAAGCTGCTGATCTGGAATTTATCAGTATGGTGCAATGGCGACACTGGGAATTAATGGATTTATTTAAAAATCGAGATGATTTGCCAGTTTTTCTAGCCATGAGCCTCCCTGAACTTCCACTAGAGGATCAGTTACATATATTTGAATTGTTACATCCTGCTCACCGTTTACTAGACTTCTGGTGTGGTCATCCCCATCAAGGAAAGTTATTTGAGTCAATTTCTGAGTGGACATTAGCAGACTGGCAAAGTACAAAAGTACATCTGCATCCTCAATTAAGAACAGAACAAATCAAACAAGATTTGATTAACTGCATCACTCAAGGTAGTTCATGGTCAGTTGCTAACTATATAAATCTTCCCTTAAAGGGGCCTGTAGAGTTAGATACCAACTTAGTTGCTTGCTTGTTACCTCTCTGGGAGGGAGAGCAAGCATTTGACTCCTTAGTACAACGCTGGTTACTGATTAAGCCAATAGATGCTGTCACTTTAGAACCGATGAGTTATGCACAAGCCTGTGTTCAAGTTCAAAATCTGTTGAGCAAACTGGAAGTCTTTCTCTATGTGCTTTTAGAACGTTGTGCATAAAACACATTCGGCAAATTTTCAGAATTTTTTGCTGTAGGTGATATGAAACGTGAAACAAGTGGGTAACTTAAGCCTAGAAGTCAAGAATAATACATCTCACCCCCCAGAGGAGAAACTCTCAATGAAGCCCGCAATCAAACCTGAACTTCAAGCTAAATTTTTGCAACACCTGAATAATCGTAAGAATAGAGCAGATGAAGGTTTTACCTTGATTGAATTGCTCGTGGTAGTAATTATTATTGGTGTTTTGGCTGCTATTGCCTTACCTTCTTTGCTTGGTCAAGTTAACAAAGCCAAGCAGTCAGAAGCTAGAAATGGTATCGGTGCAATTAACCGCGCTCAACAAGCTTACTTCTTGGAATATCAATCCTTTACAACTGAATTAACACAGCTAGGTGTTGGGATTAAAACCCAGACTGATAACTACAAATACAGTAGTGAAATTAAAGGTAGCGGTACTAATATCGCTGGTATCATTTCCAATAAAGCAGATGCTATTAAACCTGCTCTGAAAGCTTATCTGGGAATTGTTGGTACCATCACAGGTAACACTCAAACCAATGAAGCATTAACAGTTGCTTTTGCGTGTGAAGCAAACGTACCAGGTACAACTGTGGTTGTAGCTGCAACCGGCGTTACTAGCTGTCCTAATAACTTTAAATCTCTGGGTGGTTAATGTAAAAAATGCTTTTTGTTGTGCGATCGCTAGTTAATAGTATTTGAAATCTGCATTAAGTGAGTAGTGACATTTTTAACTACTCACTTTGTTTTATTTGTTAGTAGTAAATGAGGAGTATTGAAATGTCTGCACTCTTAGCAACACAAGATTTAGTAGAACTTAATAAAAAAGCCTATAAATACCTAGTTCAAGGAAATTATTATCAAGCAACTCAAATTTATGAACAGCTAATTGATGCTGAACCTAATAACAAATCTTACTATTGGTATTTGGGTCTGATGCTTTTGCTACAAGGGCAAGAAGCTGAAGCCCAAACTACTTGGTTTATGGCAATAATGGAGAATGAAGAAAATAACATTAGTCAATGGACAGAGGAGTTGGGGGTAGTTTTAAATCAAGAAGCAACTAGAATAGAAAGTATCGAAGATAATACTAATGCTATCATTATTCGCCAGCAAATTAGGGAAATTTGTCCAACAGATATTTTTAATTTATTACATTTAATTAAGCTAGAGATTAAACAAGAAAACTATACAGGTGATGAATTAGACGAGTTAGGCATAATTGAAATATTACAGTCTGAGCCACCAATAGCAGTAGATTGGGAATTACTAGCATCAGTTTTAGAGGCTATTTTAAATTATGCTCCTTTACATCCATCATCAATAGTATTTACTAAGGCTTGTCTTCCCTATATTCGTGAACAGTCTCAAGCCAATACTTTCGTAAATATTGTAGTTCCAGTAGCAGTTAATATTGGTTATGCACAAAAACAAGTAGTACTAGCTGCTGCTTTTTTAGAAATTAGTTTAACTTTAGATCCTAAGAATAGAGAAATTCTATTCTATCTTACAGGTATGTATATTAACTTTGGTCAATATACTAAGGGCATAGAAACTGCCAAACTATCATATTCTTTATCTACAGAATTAACTGATAAAATATTTGCCAACAATTTAATTCTTAAAAGTTTAATCAGTTCTGGTGGTACTAATTGGCAAGCAGCTTGTGAAACCTGGGAAAAACATGAACTACTTTTGAAAGAGTTAAAGGAGTTAAATCCTAATGAATTAACTCCTTTACAAATATCGAGATTATTTAATACTAACTATTTCACTCCCTATTTTTACGACAAACCAGAAGCATTTAGAAATCTACGTAATAGCTTATCACGAATCTGCCAAAACAATATTGAAAGTTATATTCCAGAAGCAGTAGAAAAGCATAAAAAAAGACGCTCTACAAAAATATTATCAACTACAGAAAATCTGAAAATAGGTTACTTATCTCACTGTTTTAAAAGCCATTCTGTTGGTTGGTTGGCGAGATGGTTAATTAAACACCATGACCGCGATCGCTTTCAAATTAATGGTTATTATCTGATTTGCAATCCTGTATTTGATCCTTTACATGAATGGTATTTAAATCAATTTTATTACTCTCATAAATCATCTAATCTTGAAGCGTTAACAGAGCAAATTGCTCAAGATGAAATTGATATTTTGGTTGATTTAGATAGTATTACCTTAGACTTAACTTGTGGAATTATGGCTCTCAAACCTGCACCAATTCAAGTAACTTGGTTAGGGTGGGATGCTTCAGGAATTCCTGCAATTGATTACTTTATTGCTGATCCTTATGTTTTACCAGAATCAGCAGATGAATATTACAGCGAAAAAATCTGGCGTTTACCACAAACATACATAGCCGTTGATGGTTTTGAAGTAGGCATACCTACAATTCGCCGGGATGATTTAAAGATTCCTGCTGATGCAGTAGTTTATTTTAGCGGACAACGGGGTTTTAAACGTCATCCTGATACTGCACGCTTGCAAATGAAAATTATTAAGGAAGTACCTAAGAGCTACTTTTTAATTAAAGGTGATGCTGAAGAAGAATCAATTAAAAGCTTCTTTTATCAATTAGCTGAAGAAGAAGGTGTTGAGCTTGAAAGGTTGCGGTTTTTACCGGACGCACCATCAGAAGCGTCTCATCGGGCTAATTTAGGCATTGCAGATGTAGTTTTAGATACGTATCCTTACAATGGTGCGACAACAACTTTAGAAACTTTGTGGATGGGTATTCCTTTAGTGACAAGAGTTGGCGAGCAATTTGCCGCACGTAACAGTTACACTATGTTGGTTAATGCTGGCATCACTGAAGGTATCGCCTGGACAGATACCGAATATGTCGAGTGGGGTGTGCGCTTGGGTAAAGATGACAATTTACGCCAGCAAGTAGCCAGAAAGTTGAAAGCATCTCGCCAGACTGCACCTTTGTGGAATGGTAAACAATTTGCCCGTGAAATGGAAGCAGCTTACGAGCAAATGTGGCAGAAGTATATAATCTCTGGTGTTACTTCTAAATAAGCGTGAATCATACAGCAGTTTGCATATTCGTGGAATGCTTTAGAGACGTTACATATAACGTCTCTAAATGATTTGGGATTTTACGCTGACTACAATTTAGAAGTATTGAGTAAGGTGAGTTTACCAACTTTTCGACCTAACCTTCTCCAATAAGTATCTCGCCATCCTTTCCAAGATGTCATATCAAGATATTCAAAAAACAAATGTTTTTTTGGATGTTGGCATTCTGTACGTAATCCCGCATACCAGGGTTTAGGCGCATTAGTAAAATGAATAATGCCAGGATGATTCAATATTTCCTGAAGTACATTTTCTGGATATGGACTATCTTCTGATGATAGATCATTATACACTTTTGGCATTTGGTTCCATTTGGGATGAAGTTCTCCCCACTTACCAGCTATAACCGCGTTTAAACCATCTTGATCATCTGGTGAATATTCTATATTCTCTCTGAGATAATTAATAACTTTTAATCCCAGATTTTCCGTGCGCCATTTATCTAGATTAATTACTAACAGCCCAGAGTTGAAATATTTAGTGTCTGGAGATAAGCCTTGATCTTGATAATTTCTCAATCCTTGAGACATTGATATATATAGCTGTACGTCATCTTGTACTGCTAATACATAGTTATCGGCAATATCAATATTCCATAGTTCTTCTAAATCTCCTGTGACGACCATATCACTATCTAAATAAATTGCCTTATTAACTTCTTTGGGTAAAAATTCAGTAATTAGCAAGCGATAATAGCAGCTAATTGTGAGATGCCTAGATAAAACTAGATTCTCAAATATTTTGTTGTCTGGTTGTACCCAAGAAATATTTATTTGTTCGGGATTGAATGATTGAATTATTTTACGTTTGTTAGATTGACTAATGCCACCATCGATAATTAATAGTGAGATTTTTTGATTATTTTTCAGATTGGCTAAAGCTGAACGAACTGTGACAGCTAAAGGCATTGCATAGTTATTATCAGCAGCACAAACGAGAAAAATTGGTTGATGATTTAAATTAACCAGCATAAATTTGACTACCCATTGTTGTAGCGTAAGAGTTTGATGATTAGATAAGTAATTGCTGTACCAAAAAATATGAAAGTCTAATGGTACATGAAAAACTATTGATGAGGCATGACTTAGTGAGTTGCATTGTTACTGATGCAACTTACTCACACAAAATTATCAGCCATTCATGATGGCAAAGGTGAGTTTTTCTATTTATATGCCGTTGATGCTATTCCTCAATAGGAATAGGATTTTTGGCAAGTAATTTGATAATAAATCAGGGTGGAGTGTCTCCAACTTCAGCCATCACATTAAAATTCACCATTGGAGCGAATAAATAAACACTACCGCGATTAATGTAACGGCTTAGTTGCAGCCAGTTTTGAACTTCTGCTGCGATACTAATCATGAATTAGAATTATATTTTCAGTGTGTGGCTTGATAGTTACACGTTTGTGTACCCTTACCATCCTAGAAGATAATTACAAAATTTTTCTCAAGAATCAGTCAAGTTTTCAAAAAATCTATAAAGCATCAAATCAATATTTTATGATGATTTATATCGAATTAATTGATGTTTTTTAGATCACAGATTATTGATATTGATTGCGGATATCAAACCGAAGTTATTATATTAACTAATTATCACTGATAAGTTTACTGGTGTGATGATGTTTTGGCAAAAATGCGATCGCCAGCACGCACCTACAATAAAAAAGGCGGAAATCCCGCCGCGTCACACTTACACCTTGTTTTATCTGAATAAACTCAGTTTGACTGATAGAAATGACATTTTGATGACAAACTTGTGTCATTTCATAAACAGTTATATTGCTTCCACTTCAATCAAAGGTTAATAATTTTTTAGTATTTGTTACATCTGTATAGAAAAAAGGAGATTTATGGTTATTCACAAAGAGTGGTAGCTTAGGAAGGGCTTTTCTGAGCTTCTTTTTGAGCAGCTTCACTATACTTCCTATATAGTTCAGTACGAATCTGCGCTTCTCGATAGCGAGTGTGATTTGGTGGTACTGCTGCCATTAAATCAGATGCACGTTGCCATTTAGCGGCTAAATCTAACCACTGAATTGAAGTTGTAGCTGTTTTGCCATTAATGGTAGCTTGGTTGGCAATCCGCACTGCTGAACCAAAAGGATCATTCACTTCTTCAGGATCGCCAAGATTATTTTGAGCGTTATTAACTGGTGCTACGGGTTTGTTTTCTTTAGGTTTGGTGGTAGTAACCGGCTTGGGGGTTTCTAATTGAACTAGGATTTTTAGCCTATCACCTAACTGAGCGTATACAAGCCAACCCAATAACAACAGAAAGCCCAAACTTACAACTGTTGGGATTCTGGTTTTGGGTAAATATCGATATTTGTTTCTGTTAATGAGTACAGAATTACGTGCAGATTGAGTTTTGAGCAGATTTGACTGTGTTAGGTGAGTTGTAGCTTGGGTGAAGTCTTGAATTAGCTGCTTAACTATGTGTGGTTGCGCTAAAGTAATTTCCTGTGACCACAGTAATTGATTTTGGGGGTCGAGAGAAATTTCTTTGAGCCACAGTAGCTGTTCTTCTCTAACAATACGGCTATTAATATTGATTCGGTGAATATTACGTGGTGCGATCGATTCCAGAATTTTCTGGATTTGTTCTACTAGTGTTGATTGTTCCAGTTGCTCTATTTTAGATGCCTCACACAGAAGTTGTAAGACTCCATCAGCGAAGATAGCCCTAGTTCTGACACCAGAGTCGGCTAACTTTTCGTTTAACAATTGAATGATTGCAGCAACGCTACCTTGGTGAGCTTGCCAAGCAATATCATTGATCCGATCTACCATTTCTAGCATTTGAGTTTTCGTGATAGCTTTTTAACCCTGATTTGTTACCAGACGGGGATACTAAGGCTACTGTTCTAGGGAACTTGAGCTTGTCTTTAGATTTTATGAGTAAAAAGACGAGTTGCCAAATAAAATCTTTAAACTTGGCTTCCTTCTGCTTTTGGCAAGAAGAATCTAATAATATCAGTCAGTGTACCCCTGTTATGAGTAAGTGATTAATGATGAAGTTATAAACATCACTTCTGTAGTATAAAGTTCTGTCCGTCTAAATAGTATCAGGATCAATACTTAGCCATCTCTACTTTTCTAGTAATTTTTCTACCTAAATCTCCGGTACTGGTTTGATTATTATTGAGTTTCGGTACTATGGCTGCTATTTTTTAAGTAATTCAGCAGTGTTTTTTCTGTACCTGCTCAATCAATCCTAATTGATTATTCCTTTACTTACCAAGATAAATACAAGGGTTCATACTGAAAGGAAATAATTATCTTATACACTTAGTCCCCATTCACCATTTCCAGACTGCACAGGGAATTTCAACAACCACACCGGATAAGCTGTTAAACACCAAGGTTTAAACAGAGCAACCATTCTAAAATTATGTGAAAAGCCTATTTGATCAGCTTTTTGACTTCACGCTGCTACTATTACAAGAAGTGTAAATAAACATACCACACTTCGGCTACTTCTGCTCCTTTCGACTTCTCCTGACGGAGACGCTGCGCGAACGCTCAAGGCAAGTCGCTCAGTACAAGTACGCTCAGTGACCATAAGAAATTGCTCAAAGATTTGTGGTATCGTTATTATTTCTTTTTACTTTTGCCTTGTTCTACTAGTCTATTCTCGGAAAGAATGGTTTTTCTGGTGATTTATCTTTTTTATCAGAAAACTCTGTACAATTTTTAGCTTCATCAGTTAGCACAATAGAAGGTTGTACTGCACATTTAAGATAATGATTGTTAGCATAAAATCGACAATTCTTGCAAGGGACTTGATGCAAGGTATTGACGCTGAATACCATTTTATTATCTAGAAATCTCTTGATTTTTCTTAATATCAAGAAAAAAATTACCCAACTAAACAGTAGACCTACAGGACTTAAATATAATGCTGCATCTGGAATATTAAAGCCTTGAGGTTGGTTTTTTTCTGCTTGATGGTCACTGCGGCTTAAATAAGAATTGTTGATTTCTATTGTTTTTCTTACTTCTGGTTTGGTAAGCATCATCTGACTATATATATTGGTAGTATTTTGAGATTTTTGAACTTTCAATTCTCAGGCTTCTGAATTTATTGCCTAGATGCACCATAATTACCCATATAACTCAAGATGAATTATACATATATCAATATTTTATGGGACAACTTATGATGCTAGGTATATTTTTTAAGACTCTAATTATATATTTAGCGAAAGAAAAATCATCATGTCTCTGCCGAGAGTTTTGATTATGGTTAATAGAGATATATCAAAAGAAATAAGCTAATTGCTTAGTTTGCCATAAACAAATTTATGTAAAAAATGTGAAATATTTTATGGTTTAGATTGAGATTTTAAATGTTTTATTAATTTATTTAAACTGAATAGCTGAAAAGCCATAAAAAAAGGTGGTTTTACCCACCTCACTGTCTTACTCTCCAGAAAAAACTTATTTATGGCTACCTAACCATTTAGCGGCTGCAATACCTATAATTGCGGCAACCACAGGGTTACTGAGGAATTTAAGAATACCTGGTTGTTCGGCTAGAACTTCGCGGAAAATATCTGGATGGTTATGATAAGCAAAAGAAGCTAGTTTGCTAACATCATCAGCACTCATCCGGTTGGGGTTGTGAGTAGAAAGACTTAGTTGTTGTTCTAAGTGGCGGTCATCCAAACCTCTACCTTTCAAATGTTTGAAAAAGGCGCGAGCAACATCATCTCGTTCATTTGGTTTAATTTGAGCGATCGCCTTTTGTAATTCTGGCTCCATTTGGCTGCTAGGAATGCTCTCTGGATGAAGAGAACGACCAAATAATTGACGACGTTGATCTGTAGTTGTACGTTGAGCGAAATCATCAAAATTATCGTATTGAGTAGCTGCATTAGTTGATGGATCATCTAATGATTCCACATCACCTTGAGCTAAATCTTGCATGATTTGTTTTCTGTATTCTTCGCTAGTTGACACTTTTTTATCTCCTGCTTCAAAATAAAATTCCGAATTTTATCTGCAAAATTCTGAATTTTTTAAGTTTAAATTCAATCAAATGGGTATAGTTACAACTCTAATTAGCTATACTTGACTTGATTAGTCTGGACATCGTATTGAGTCGTCAAAATTAACTTTTTGTCAGGGTCGTAAACCAAAACAGTTAAATCTTGATTGGGGAAATTTTTCCGAAAGCCTTGAACTAAAGATTTAGCTAACGGTCTCACTTCATTAGGACGAACGTCACGAGAAATTACAACGCCTAATTTGTTGTTATCTCTGACATAAGCATCTTTGATTAAGCCTCTAGAAGTTTGTACTACCCAGTTACCAAAAGTTTGACCACCAGGGGTATTACCTCTTTCTAGTTCGCTGTAAGTGACATCTCGTCCAATTACAGGTGGATTGGTTGTGCGGTCAGCTTGGCTGACTGTAGTGCCACCACAGGCGGTAGTTATAGTTAAAATTACAATTAAAATACCTGCGATCGCAGTTTTGCGAATCTGCTCCAGCGATATCATTATTTCACTCCCAAAATAAACCTTTTAAATAAGTCAAATTACTTGTATAGGACTTACGCACAAAATTGTGTATGGAGATGAGATGGAGGGATAAAAGGTTATAGATGTCAGGATTTTGGATACACCTCTACACCCTTTCACCCTCCCCATCTTTTGATTAATTGCTAACTAGAATTAGTTCTAGTCAAGCTTTTTTTTAACAGAATCTTTGATATCTTCCATACCTTGACGTACTTCACCTTCGGCTTGTTTTGTTTTGCCTTCCGCTTTATCTTTAGGGTCGCCAGTTACGTTACCTAGTGCTTCTTGAGCTTTACCTTCAATATTTTTGGCAGTAGCTTTGGCGCGTTCTTCTAAACTCATTTTACTCTCCTAATATTATGTAAACTTAGATTCAAAGTTGTGAATTGACTTTGATTTTCTAGGTGATTACTCTTACAAAATAACTTGATATTTTAGCTCCAGCCTTCTGCCACAAGATATATTATTCGTCTATATAAAAAGAGAGAGAATCAAAATAAGCTAGATATAATGAGGAATAGTAAATAAATCTCCAAACTCATATCTTGCACTATTTTCAATAACCGTAGGGTAGGCAATGCTTACAACGTAAAAATCAAGGTTTGAGCTAATTTTTAGCATTGCCCACCCTAGCTGAATTGCAATCAACCAACTCCTGTAAGATGTGAACAACTTCTTTAAGAAGTCGGTGATCTGAAACCAATAAACATCATAATTACGTTATCTAGATAATTAGATGAATCGATATTTTTATCTAATTAAATAATTAAAAAGCCCGCTCTCGTGAAGAGTTCGGGCTGTTGAAATAATTAAAGATGTTTTTGTATTCTAGTCGATAAAACCCATAAGAATTTCAGAATCGTCAATAGTGTTAGAAGCCACTGGACGGTTCCCCATAACAGAATAGCTGCTAGAAATTACCAAGGCGCTAGAAGCAATAGGACGCAAACCAGAGAGGTTGATACTATCAACAATTTTGATAGTGTTAGCCGCAATGGGGCGAATACCCATCACGTTGATAGTCTCTACTACTTCTAAATTACTAGCAGAAATGGGACGTATACCTGCGATTGAGACTGTTTCTGCCACTTGTAAATCGCTACCAGCAATTGGGCGAACTCCAGCAATGGCTAGGGTTCCGGGCTTGTCGGATTTTTCTGTATCTTGAGTGGTTTTATCGTTATTCACAGTTTGGCCTTGATTGTTTTCAACTTCCACCGTTGTTTCCCCCTTGAGCTTGGCACGTCTTTGGCGAGGACTAGCTGCTTTGCCCGTGCTGCTGATGCTCATAAACTCTACCTCTGGTTTCTTAAATGAACTTTACAATATTTGAGGAAAAATTAGACTTTTTCCCATATATCAAAGTTTACCCTTAAAAAACCTTGCATATATATAATTATCTTCAAAACTTACACATAAGTAAATTTAAAGTATCAATTTTTGTAAAAAAATATTGCTATTAATTCATTTAGGTTCTGTGGGGCAACAGGTACAGAGTGGTATCGTTACCATGAGATAGGGTATTTCCAATCATAAGTGCTGAGTTGAAAGTGCTGAGTGCTGAGTTGAAAACACATTCACTCACAGGTGGGTTATCTATTTGAGATAAAAAAATTTCGCTCTAACATAGTGAAGCATTTAGAACCATACAATAGTACTTAGCACTTTTTACTCAGCACTCAGCACTCAGCACTGAGAAAGGTAAAACTGTATGACAGAATTTTGTCTTCAAGCTCCCTTTGCACCTACAGGTGATCAACCACAAGCGATCGCACAACTTGTTTCCAGTATCGAATCGGGTAATCGTTACCAAACCTTACTGGGAGCTACAGGCACCGGCAAAACCTTTACAGTAGCAGCAGTAATTGAGAAAATCGGTAAACCAACCTTAGTTTTGGCACATAACAAGACTTTAGCTGCACAACTGTGTAATGAGTTACGTGAGTTCTTTCCCAGAAATGCAGTTGAGTATTTTGTCAGCTATTACGATTACTATCAACCAGAAGCTTATATCCCAGTCACAGACACTTACATTGAAAAAACGGCTGCGATTAATGATGAAATTGATATGTTGCGTCACTCAGCGACGCGATCGCTGTTTGAACGTCGAGATGTGATCGTCGTTGCATCTATTAGCTGTATCTACGGTTTAGGAATTCCCGCCGAATACTTAAAAGCAGCCATACCTTTAAAAATTGGGATGGAAGTCAATCAACGGGAAGTTTTGCGCGATTTAGCCTCAGTACAATATAGCCGTAACGATTTAGAAATGGGTCGGGGACGTTTCCGCGTCCGGGGTGATGTGTTAGAAATCGGCCCAGCCTACGAAGATAGAATTATTCGGGTGGAATTTTTTGGTGATGAAATTGATGCAATTCGCTATATTGACCCGGTAACAGGCGAAATTATTTCGAGTTTAGAAGCTGTCAATATCTACCCAGCGCGACACTTTGTCACCCCAGAAGAACGCTTAGAAGTTGCTTGCGAAGATATTGCCTTTGAATTAAAACAGCAAAAACTAGAATTAGAAACAACCGGCAAATTATTAGAAGCCCAACGGATAGATCAGCGCACTCGTTACGACTTAGAAATGTTGCGCGAAGTTGGTTATTGCAACGGCGTAGAAAACTATTCCCGTCACCTTGCAGGCCGACAAGCAGGCGAACCACCAGAATGTTTAATTGATTATTTTCCGAAAGATTGGCTGTTAGTTATTGATGAATCTCATGTGAGTGTGCCGCAAATTCGGGGAATGTATAACGGCGACCAAGCCAGGAAAAAAGTGTTAATTGAACATGGATTTCGTCTGCCTAGTGCCGCCGATAATCGTCCTTTAAAAGCAGATGAATTTTGGCAAAAAGTTAACCAATGTATTTTTGTTTCGGCAACACCTGGAGACTGGGAATTAGAAATTTCGGAAAATCACATTGTTGAGCAAGTAATTCGTCCCACAGGTGTGATTGACCCAGAAATTTCTGTGCGTCCCACCGAAGGGCAAATTGATGATTTACTAGGAGAAATTAAAGACAGAGTTGACCGTCAAGAGAGAACGTTAATTACAACATTAACTAAGCGGATGGCGGAAGATTTAACAGAATATTTGCAAGACCATAGTATTAAAGTGCGGTATTTGCATTCTGAAATTAATTCCATTGAACGGATTGAAATTATTCAAGATTTACGCGAAGGAAATTTTGATGTACTGGTTGGAGTAAACTTACTGCGGGAAGGTTTAGACTTACCAGAAGTTTCCTTAGTGGCAATTTTAGATGCTGATAAAGAAGGTTTTTTACGTGCTGAACGTTCTTTAATTCAAACCATTGGGAGGGCGGCGCGGCACATTCGTGGACAAGCGATTTTATATGCTGATAATTTAACCAACAGCATGATTAGAGCCATTGAAGAAACAGAAAGACGGCGTAACATTCAAACGGCATATAACCGGATACATGGCATTACACCACAACCAATTGTCAAAAAATCCAGTAACGCTATTTTGTCGTTTTTAGATGTATCTAGGAGGTTGAATAGTGCCGACTTAAAAGTTGTTGATGAACATATTGATGAATTACCTTTAGAAGAGATTCCCGGATTGATTGGCAAGCTAGAAGCCCAGATGAAAGATGCCGCCAAAAAATTAGAATTTGAAGAAGCGGCAAAATTGCGCGATCGCATCAAACATCTGCGAGATAAACTATTAGGTCACTAGGTGACAAAGTGCTGAGTTAAAGACGAGGTAAATCAAGAACAATAGGTCATGGATCATTTAAAATTCTTACAAATGATCTATGACCAATGACAAATAACAAATGACCACCTAACTACCTAGCAATTCTACCCATATACCTCCCCCACAGTTGAGCAGCTTGGGCGCTGCTACCATAAGTGGGGGAATTATTATCATTTCCTAGCCAGATACCTGTGACTAATCGGCGGTTAGGAATAAACCCAATAAACCAAAGGTCAACGTTTTTATCAGTTGTCCCTGTTTTACCAGCTTCTCCCAAACCAATTGACGCACCTCGTCCTGTACCTCTTGTAACTACACCTCGCATTAAAGTAGTCATTTCATCTGCTACTTCTGTAGACAAAACTCGCTTGTTAGCCTCTCGGTCTTGGTCAAAAGAATAAATCACACGACAAGTTTTTAAATCTTTACTATCCTTGCAATCACCACTGTCGAGAATGCGGCTAATGGCGTGGGGAGGATTCCACACACCTTGATTTCCAATTGCACCAAAAGCCCCGGTCATTTCTAAAACATTCACCACACTTTGACCCAGTACCAAACCAGGAACCGGATCAAGTTGTGACTTTACTCCCAATTTTTGCGCCATAGCCACAACTTTATTTAAACCGACTTCGCGGGCGACTCGTAGAGCAACGGGGTTTTCTGACAGTGCCAAACCTGTGACAATATCCATATTCACATCAGCACCAGAACGACAAGGTTTATAAGTAAAACCCTGCCAAGGCAAAGCGGCGCAAGAATAAGTTTTATAGGGGGAAATACCTTGTTGTAAGGCTGCGGCGTAGGCAAAAATTTTAAAGGTAGAACCTGGTTGTCTTTTGGCTTGGACAGCACGATTAAATTGACTTTTGCGGTAATCAGTACCACCCACCATTGCCAAAATACTACCTGTTTTGGAGTCTAAAGTAACGATCGCCCCTTGGGAAAAACGAAAGCTGGAACCATCATTATTCACAGAATTTCGCAGTGATGCTTCGGCTTGGGCTTGAATTGCCGGGTCAAGTTGGGTTTCAATGATGTAGTTTCCTTCCCTCGCCGCACCTTCCCCTAAGATTGAGTCGAGTTCTTGAAAAACATAATTATAAAAATAAGGTGCAATGGTTTTGGCTTGCTGTTCGCACACTTTCGGGCTGACTTGCACTGTAGAACGTCTCGCCCGATTTGCTTCTTCTTGGGAGATTTTACCCATTTCCAGCATCCGCTTAATTACACGGTTGCGGTAATCAGCAGCTTCTAGTTTATTCGGGCCATCACCACAAAAATCAAACGCATTGGGCGCAGGTAAAATACCCACTAATGTTGCGGCTTCGGCTAAGGTGAGTTCTTTGGCTGACTTCTCAAAGTAATACTTAGCTGCATCTTCAAAACCGGAAGTATCTGCCCCCAAAAACACGCGATTTAAGTAAGTCAGCAAAATATAATCTTTGCTATAAAAAGTTTCTAACTTCAGCGCCACAATGGCTTCGCGCAATTTTCGTCCTAGGGAGTCTTGGGAACCAACGTAATCACGGAATAAACTACGCGCTACCTGTTGAGTAACTGTACTCGCCCCTTGTTGTAAATCGCCACTGCGGCTATTAATTAATACTGCCCGTAAAATCCCCAAGGGATCTACACCAACATGCCAGTAGTAACGGCTATCTTCGGAGGCGACGACTGCATTAGCTAAGTAAGGGCCAAAGTCTGGCAATTGCTTCATATCTACGTGAGAAGTTGTTCTTGGTTCACGTAGAGGAGTTGAGCCATCACGGGCATAAACTATGACTGGGGCGCGAGTGGCTGTTGGTAAAGGACTCACGGAAAACTTCAGCCATTCCACACCAATGACCAAGGCGAACAAAGCACTAGCACCAGCAACCCCATAACCTGCCCAGGTTCCAGCTTTGACATACCATGCTGGTGGATCGACATATTGCAGTCTGACTGATGCTGCTAGTTCTGGCGGCCCTAGAGTGATGATATCGCCATGCCGCATTTCTAAAGAAGTCAGCCGCCGTTTCCCCAGATAAATACCATTGGTTGAGTTTTCATCTCGAATCACAAACACAGGTTTGCGTTGGGTAGAGTCCCGCGACAAAGACAGATGAATTTGGCTGACAACCGGGTTACGAACGACGATATCGCAAGATTTAGAACTGCGTCCTAGAATATAGCGATCGCCCAACAATGGGTAGACCTCCGCCTTATCCGCCCCCGCATCCTGTACCCAAAGTTCCGGGACTCTAGCATTTGGCTTCAGCGCCAGCTTGGAAAAATCAACCCTAGCTTGAATTGTATGTACGGCTTGAGTCAGTTGACCAAGTATGGTTTGTGGCTTTTGGGGAGGTTGGGGAGAATTCATCGGCTATTAGATCACGATTATTTAAGAGTGAAGAATCAGCGAATGGCGATTTCCTGGTAGGTCTTTCACCATTTTACTCATAAGCCACAGCAGAAGTTGGGACAATTCCGCATCATTGCGCCTTGAGCCACATTTGTCAATCAGCTTGAAGTTACACTACACGTAGCGATCGCATCAAAATTCTAGTTGGCTGAGTCCCATAAATCCCTATCTACACAAGTAATACCATTTGGGATTTTAGATTTTGCGAAAAGTTGCGTGGGCGGGTTCCCCGACTTGAGCAAACTTTTCAAGACAGATTTTGGATTGGGTAAGGGTTGATCGGTAAGCTTTTGAGTCATCCATCTGTCGCAATCATGTTTTAATTTGGTATAAATTCGGAAATCAAGCCGGATTCCTATAGCTACTGAAAAACCATTATTTCTTTCTGCTGTTGATAAAGCTGCTTAAATTTCTGTTGCTGCTGTTTATGATCCACTATGGGTTCAGGGTAGCCGACAGCGCGACGTTCTAGTGGTGTAATTTTACCAGTTACCAGATATTCACTATCTATAGAACGCAATTCTGGCAACCATTGGCGAATATATTCAGCATCAGGGTCAAATTTTTGTGCTTGACTGGCGGGATTAAAAATCCGCA
Source organism: Nostoc sp. FACHB-190 (assembly GCF_014696905.1). Classification (NCBI taxonomy): domain Bacteria; kingdom Bacillati; phylum Cyanobacteriota; class Cyanophyceae; order Nostocales; family Nostocaceae; genus Nostoc; species Nostoc sp. FACHB-190. The sequence goes on along the minus strand of NZ_JACJQW010000020.1, from coordinate 112,625 downwards.
CAGGTTTAGGGTCCATCCCACTAGAAGCACTCCATTGCCAACCACCATTATTTGCTGACAAATCTCCGTCAATTAGCTTTTGCATAAAGTATTTTTCGCCTAATTGCGGATTAATCAGCAAGTCTTTGGTCAGGAAACTCGCCACAATCATTCTGCAACGGTTGTGCATCCAGCCACTTTCATTTAATTGGCGCATCGCTGCATCTACTATGGGGTAGCCTGTTTTACCTTCGCACCAAGCTTGAAAGCGTGTATCGTTAATTTCCCAAGGAAAGTTTTTAAAGACATCGCGGTAAGCACCTCCAGCTAATTCGGGAAAATGATACATAGCGTGCTGATAAAATTCTCGCCACGCTAGTTCTTGTTGCCAAGTGCGGATACTAGCTGTTGTTTCTTCACTGCGGCTATTTTCTTGTGCTGCAATTGTGGCTTGCCAAACAGTGCGAATCCCAATTACGCCAAATTTCAAAGCGGCGCTGAGTTGAGATGTACCGTCTGTGGCGGGGAAGTTGCGCTGTTCTTGGTATTCGGTAATGGCTTTATAGGTAAATTCGGCTAATCTATCTTGGGCTGCTGCTTCACCGGGTGGCAGAATTAAATCACCATCCCAAATAAATCCTAAATCTTTGGCGGTGGGTAATGGAATTGCACCTATATTTTGAGCAATTTCTTGTTCGGCTGGTGTTAGTCCTTCAGCAGTTTCGATGGTTTCTGCTGGTGCTGCTTTGGGTTTACTACTCCAGTTTCTCCAAAAGGGGGTGTAAACAGTGTAAGGCGAATTGTTCCCTGTGCGAATTTCAGTCGGTGTGTGCAGGATTTGATCCCAATTTTCGTTGAGGAATTGAATGCCTTTTTCTGTGAGTGCATCAATTATATTGCGATCGCGTATTTGCGAATATGGTTCTACATCCCAGTTCCAAAACACAGCTTTGGCCTGCAAAGCTACCGCTAAAGCTGGAATTGCTTGTATAGGATCACTATGGAGAATCAAAAGTTGGCTACCAATTTGGGCATACTGCTTTTGTAATGCTTGCAAGCAGCCAATCATATACTCTACCCTGACAGGCGCAACATCATCGCGTTCAAGAATATTAGGATCAAGACAAAATACACCCACTACTTTCTGGCTTTGCTTTTTGGCCGCAGCTAGTCCAGTATTATCCCCAATGCGTAAATCCCGGCGATGCCAAAACAGAATCAATTCAGACATTCTATACCTATTGCAGTTCACTTGTACTATGCTAAATCCTAGCAGCAACGAGACCAAGACTTACGCACAAAGATTATCTGTAGAGATTGGGTTTACGGGTGCCAGGGTTTGGGCCTGGATTTCTCACAAGAGAGAAATCCAGGGGTGTGGGAGGTGTGGGAGGTGTGGGAAGGGTGGGAGGATGGTAAAGAAATCTTTCCCCCCATACTCCCCACACTCCCCACACCTTTTTTCTCTCACCTTTTAGGGTGTAAGGGGGATAGAACTTTACTTCAGACTTCTTCCTTCTCTTTAGGGGTGATTTCACAAACTAGTTCGTAAACTACTGTTTTTGGCGGTTCAGCAAATAAAGGCATCATCTGTTTCAAAATGTCTTGATAAACCTGACTGTGATTCGCTTCCATATCTTCTACACTTTCCCAAAAAATTATCGATATACCTTTGTCTGTTCCTGGTTCTTGTAACAGATAGGCTCCTTTGAAACCTTGTGTATAAGTTAATACGGCTTCTTCATAAAGTTTTTTGGCAGCTTCAAATTTACCTGGCTTGAATTCGCCCATTACAACATGAGTAAATTTATGTCTGAGAAAATCTTGAAAATCCATAAAAATTTTTACCTTATTTTCAGTTTTTTTACAGTTAGAGTTGTGATTTAGTTTACAACTTAGCTGTTGTTTGATTTTTTTATCTGAAGAACTAAAATATCACCATCGAACGCCATGATGGCAAACATAAGTAAAATTTAAACTTTACTTGATTTAACTTAAATTACTCAATCAGCATCTCAAGCTACAAGCAGATAGTGGCCAAAAATATCGTATTAATTCCGCTAATCTGACTTTTGACTTGCCATTTTGGCAATTTAATTCCCAAAACATATCAAAATGGCTAGATTTTTTATTCAGCAATAAGTCAAAAACTTAATATAGGACTCATATTTGATTTATGAAAAAAATTAGTACACCCAGATCAGCCGTCTTTCCTACTCCCTACTCCCTGCTTACACAACTAGATTCAGGAATCAAACCTTATTCCTATATATCCTATAGATTTATTACATAGGATAATGTGTAGCTTTTAGAACTTAATTACTGAAGTTTTCGTCGACAAATTTTTTGAAACTCTTTGTAGTGATAAGCTTGGTTATTTAATAGCAGGAATAAAAAGCTACATTTATTAGCCATCAAAGCATTTTTAACCCCAGAATTAATCAGATTTATTTTTTGAATCAATAGATCCTCTCATGGGCATTTGACAATAAAATGAGTTTGAACACACAAAATCGGATAAATAGTCTAGCACTGAATATCCATTGACTCTGTAAGCGAGATTTAGACTGCCTTTAAGAAAAAAATGCCATTTTGCAGTTAATTCTGCACAATACGCTATTAAATTTTAATCAATGATATTTAACACTGACTTGCTATAGATTACATTCTCTAACTTGCTTTCAGGTTAAGAACATACATTTAATAAACAAATTAACCATGCGACTACAAGATCAGCTAATTAATTTGCCGACTTTAGATTATCTGATTAATTTTTCTCCTTTAATGATTAGTCCTGATAGTTATCTAGTCGATGCTATTATCTTGATGAGTCAGAAGCTAACTCAAAATCAGTCGCTGACTGGCTTAAATAGATATTTACAGCCTGATATTTGGACTCAACAAGAAAATAGCTGCATCTTGGTCGTAGAATGTGGATATTTATTAGGAATAATTACCACCAAAGATGTAGTAAATATAATTGCATCGGGAGTAGATATTACTAAAACCAAGGTGTCTGAGGTGATGGTGACAGCCTTGATTACTCTCAAAGAAAGTTATGCAACAGATATATTCACAGCTTGGTCACTATTGCGACACTATCAAATTAGTTATTTGCCAATTGTAGATACCCAAGGGCAATTAAAGGGAATTACGACTGCTAGTGTTTTAATCCAAGCTTTTAACCGTGACACAATACTAGGTATCAGAACAGCTTTACAGCAACCACAAAATAATTATCGCCAAATTAGTTGCGTAAGTTGTTCTACTCACCATCATCACCCACAGGGAATTAAATATAAATCGCCGACATTTACCCCAATTCAGCAAGAATTTCAACCAACTCGTAAAAAACTTCAGATGGTAGAAGAAAAACTGCACCACACTCAAAATGAGTTAGAAAAACTCGTGGCAGAAAACAAGCGGTTGCAGCAGGAAATCTCGGAATACCAAAAAGCTGAAGCAGCTTGGCAAAATCACGATAGGCTTGATTCCGAACGAAAAGATGCAGCATTTCAGGCTAGTGAGGCAAAATTTCAGCATTTTGCTGAAAATATCCAAGCTTTTATTTGGTGCCAAGACCCCCAAACCAGGCAATTTTTGTATATTAATCCAGCTTATGAAAAAATCTGGGGTCGTTCTCGCCAGAGTTTGCAAGAACAGCCTCTATCATGGATGGATGCGGTACATCCAGACGATCGCGATCGCGTTGATCAAGTGGTAACGCAACATTTGGCTGGAGAAGCAACCGAAATCGAATATCGCATTTTACGTCCTGATGGTTTGATGCGTTGGGTATGGGATCGCACCTTTGCAATGCGGGATCAACAAGGAAATATTTGTTATTACGCGGGAATTGTTGAAGATATCACTGAACGCAAGCATACAGAAGAATCATTGCGTGAGAGTGAAGCCAGACTCAGTTTAGCTTTAGAAGCAGCACACATGGGTATTTGGGAATGGAAGATTCCGACGAATGAAACCCTTTGGTCTGCCAATATGGGGTCACTTTATGGTTTACATAATGGGACATTGTGTCCAACAACAACAGATTTTTTGGAGTTAGTGCATACAGAAGATCGGCAAACTTTTACTCAGGCTGTGACTGCTACTCTTCAACAAGGTGTGAAATTTATTGTGGAATATCGGACTGTTTGGCCTGATGGTAGTATTCACTGGCTCAATTCTACTGGTCAACTGTACTACGACGAAAACAACCAACCCAGCCGATTGACGGGAACAACCACAGATATCGGCAAACGCAAACAAGCTGAACAGCAAATTCAAGAACAAGCCGCTTTACTAGATATTGTCACCAATGCCATCGTCGTGCGAGATTTGCAAAATCAGATTCTTTTTTGGAATCAAGGTGCGGAACGTATGTATGGTTGGCAAGCCCAAGAAGCAATTAACCAAAACGCCGATGAACTTTTATTTCAACAACCTTCAGGCACAATTCCCATTGCCATAGAACAAGTACTTAATACTGGTACTTGGCAAGGCGAATTACATAAAGTTACCAAATCTGGCAAAGAAATTATTGTCGAAAGTCGCTGGACACTGATGCACGATAGTGCAGGACAACCCAAATCTATTTTGATTGTTGATACAGATATTACCCAAAGAAAACAATTAGAAGAACAGTTTTTTCGTACCCAAAGATTAGAAAGCCTGGGGAATCTAGCTGGTGGCATTGCCCATGACTTGAACAATATTTTAACCCCGATTTTGGCAGCATCTCAACTATTAAAATTGAAATTTAACCCAGACACCGAGCGTTATTATCAGTTAATGACAATTATTGAAAATAATGCCAAACGTGGTGCAGATTTGGTGAAACAAGTATTATCTTTTGCGCGGGGATTTAAAGGCGATCGCACGATTATTTCCATTAAGCACTTAGTTTCGGAAATGCTGTTGATTGTCAAACAAACATTTCCCAAATCCATTGAATTTGCCATCACGATTCCTGAAAATTTGTCGGCTGTATCTGGAGATATTACCCAGCTACATCAAGTGCTAATGAATTTAGTTGTTAATGCCCGTGATGCCATGCCAGATGGCGGTAAAATCGAAATTTCTGCCGAAAACCGATTGATTGATCAAGCCTATGCCCAAATGAATTTGGATGCTCAAGCCGGAAATTATATCGAGTTAACCATAGCTGATAATGGTATGGGAATGCCGCCAGAAGTATTAAATAGAATGTTCGAGCCATTTTTTACCACCAAAGAAATTGGTATAGGCACAGGATTAGGTCTTTCGACAGTGCTAGGGATTATTAAAAGTCATGGTGGTTTTCTGAATGTTTCTAGCAAAGTTGGCAAAGGAACTAAATTTCAATTGTTTTTACCAGCAGTCGAAGGCTGTCAAGGAACAAGAAGCGAAAATTTAGCAGCACCTTTAGGCGCAGGCGAATTAATTTTAATGGTTGATGATGAAGCAAAAATTCTAGAAATTGCTACCATCGTCTTAGAAAACTACAATTATCAAATTTTGACTGCGAGTAACGGTATTGAAGCGATCGCACTTTATGCCCAACACAAGCACCAAATCAAAGCTGTACTGATGGATATGATTATGCCCGAAATGGACGGACTAACAGCAATTCTCACTTTGAAAAAAATGAATCCGCAAGTCAAAATCATTGCTTGCAGTGGCTTTAATCCCCATGAAGGCTTGAGCGAAGTTGTCAATGCTAATGTGCAACTAGTTTTGCCAAAACCTTTCACGGCACAAGACTTATTGAACAGTTTACAGCATATCCTGAGAGACAAAAATTAGATTTTTTAGATATTACCAGTACCCATTACTCAATTAATCATCATGGCTAAAGAAATAGAACGGAAATTTTTAGTGAAGGGAGATGCCTGGAGAAAGCTAGGTAAAGGTAGTGTGTATCGACAAGGATATATTGCTACTAAAAACTCAGTTACAGTCAGAGTAAGGATTGCTAACAACCGGGGTTATTTAACCATTAAAAGTCCGAGTGTGAATTGTTCTCGCTCGGAATTTGAATATGAAATTCCCCTAACAGACGCAGAAGAAATGTTAGATACATTATGCGATCGCCCGTTAATTGAAAAAGTACGGTACAAAGTAGAATTAAACGGGTTAATCTGGGAAATTGATGAGTTTGATGGTGATAATAAAGGATTAATCTTAGCAGAAGTTGAATTAACTGATGAACAACAACAAATCGAAATCCCAGAATGGATTGGTGCAGAAGTTTCTACTGATGGGCGGTATTTCAACAGTAATTTAGCTAAATTTCCCTTTTCAAAATGGTAAAAAACTGATCCTAAGATTTCTCACAAGACTTGAGAAATAACAAAACTCAACAATTATAATTTTCAAAACAATACTATTTTTCTTAAAGTTCGTTAAAATTACTTTTGATATTTTAGTCATAGCTCCCCTCCCAAGCAAGTGTCTTCGACAGACACTTTGCTCAAGTCGGGAGACCCGCCCACGCAAGTGTCTTCCTCTGTGCCTTGGCGGTAGCCTACGGCAAGCCGCTTGCGCGTCTACGATAATTTATTCATACAACCTATTGCTAAATTTTCATTAATTGATACACTTGTTCTTCATTAGCCATTAGCCCAGTGAACCAGCGCCTAATATGGTGTACGTCAAGCGCGTGGAACTTACCAACTTCAAATCCTTCGGCGGTACTACTTCAGTCCCTTTGCTGCCGGGGTTTACTGTCATATCTGGGCCGAATGGTTCCGGTAAGTCGAATATTTTGGATGCGCTGTTGTTTTGTTTGGGACTCGCCAGTTCTAAGGGAATGCGGGCCGATCGCCTGCCGGATTTGGTAAATAATACTCAAACGGCTAAAGGACGTGCATCTGTGGAAGCTAGTGTCACGGTGACGTTTGATTTGACGGGGGAGGATATCTCACGCAGAGACGCAGAGGCGCAGAGTGAGGAATTAGAGGGAGAAATTGAGAATTCTGACTCAGCACTCAGCACTCAGCACTCAGCACTCAATGGTGAATGGAGTGTAACTAGACGGTTGCGGGTGACTCATCAAGGAACTTACACGTCAAATTACTATATCAATGGTGCGGCTTGTACGCTGACGGAGTTGCATGAGGAGTTGGAGAGTCTGCGGATTTATCCTGAAGGCTATAACGTGGTGTTGCAAGGGGACGTGACTAGCATTATCTCGATGAATGCGCGGGAGAGGCGGGAAATTATTGATGAGTTGGCGGGGGTGGCGGCGTTCGATCGCAAAATTCACCAAGCTAAGGGTACCTTAGATGAGGTGAAGGAGAAGGAAGATAGTTGTCGGATTATTGAGACGGAGTTAACTGCACAGCGCGATCGCCTTTCTCAAGATAGGGCAAAGGCGGAAAAATATCAAAAGCTGCGGACGGAATATTTACACAAGCAATCTTGGGAAGCGGTGTTATCGTGGCGTTCGCTGCAAGCACAGCAAGAAAAGTTAGCGACGGAAATTCAAAATGGCGATCGCTCTCATCATGATTTAACACTGCAATTAGAAACGCTAAATGTCGGGATTACTCAGAAAACTGCTGAATTAGAAAAGCTTAACGCTCATGTGAAAGCTTTGGGTGAAGAGGAATTATTAGCAGTACAAGCTACTCTCGCTACTCAAGAAGCGGAACGCAAGCAACTCCAGCGTCAGCAAACAGAATTAGAAGCAACTTCCCAAGAAACAGCTAAACGCTTGGTGCAAACTCAGCAAGAAATTCAACAGCAGCAGCAAGCTTTGGGAGAAATTGCCGAAACCCAAAATGTCGAACGGCAATCGATTGTATATTGTCAACAGCAACGGGATGAGGCGGAACAAGCACTACAAAAATCCCGCGAAGCCGCCGCCGAAATTGCCACCGCCTCGGAAGCTTGGGTACAGCAACAAACTGCACTGAATCGTCAAATTGAAACTTTGTTGCAAACTCTAGAACCGCAACGCACCGAGCAAGCACAATTAAGAGAACGCAATAGTCAGCTACAAGAACTCATTAACGAACAAACTGAGTTAATTGCCACTTTAGAACCACAATTGGCAGAAAAGCAAGCTGAATGTGTGCGAGTTGAGACAGAATTTAACGCCTCTAGTGAACCCATCCAAAATTTAGCGCAAAATCTGGCGGCGACAGAACAGGAATTACAAATTCAGCAAGACACACAAAAGCGGCTTTCTAGTGAACAACGGGAAAAACAACGCCAATTAGATAAAATTGAGGCGCAAACCCAAGCACAACAAGAAGTCCAAGGAACGCAAGCTAGTAAGGTAATTATCCAATCGGGGATGCCTGGGGTTTGTGGTTTGGTGGTACATTTGGGACGGGTGGAACCCCGTTTTCAGTTGGCGTTGGAAATTGCGGCGGGTGCGCGGCTGGGACATATCGTAGTTGATGATGATGGGATAGCTGCGGCTGGGATTGAATTACTCAAGCAGAAACGCGCCGGGAGAGCGACATTTTTACCCTTAAATAAAATACAAGCTCCCAGAATTACTCAAGATGCGACGCTACGATTAGCCAACGGCTTTGTTAATTATGCTGTGAATTTGGTTGAGTGCGATCGCCGTTATAAAGATGTGTTTAACTATGTTTTTGGTAACACAGTCGTCTTCGCCAGCTTAGAACAGGCGCGGAAAAACCTCGGTTTATATCGCATCGTCACCTTAGATGGGGAATTATTAGAAACCAGTGGCGCAATGACTGGTGGTAGTACAAATCAGCGTTCAGCATTGCGCTTCGGTACAGGGGAAGCGGCGGAATCAGATGAAGCCATTGCGTTGAAAAGTCGCTTGACAGATATAGAACGGATTTTAGATCGTTGTATTGATGCGATCGCTTCTTTATCCAGCAAAACCAAACAACTCACCCAAGAACTCACCGAAGCCCGTCAAGCACGCCGCGAACAGCAATTGCAATTAGAACAGTTGCAAAAAGATATTAAAGCTTTGACGACGCAATTGGAAGGGACGCGATCGCAACTTGCCCAAAATACCGAAAAATTCTCCGCCGCCCAATCTCGCCTAGAAATTTTGGATAAAGATTTACCAGGGCAAGAAGCGCAATTACAACAATTACGTCATGTTTTAGCAGAATTAGAAGCATCCCAAACGCCTAGTGAATGGCAACAAATTCAAGCGGTAATTAAAACCCAAGAGCAACAATTACAACAACGGGAATCCGCATTACGGGAAGCAGAACAACGGCTGAAAAACTTAGAAAATCAGCAACAACGTTTACAAGAACGCATCCAAGAAGCTGAACAAAAAATTGCTCAGTATCATCAAGAACAAGAAGTTTCTCAGCAGAAACTTCAAACCCTCAGCACCCAGCACGCAGCACTCAGCACTCAAATCACCGAAACTCGCGCCAAACTCAGCGAAATGGAAAAAAGTTTGGGTGAAGAAAAGGTAAAACGTGACGCAATTGAACAAGAAGTGCGATCGCATTTACTCCGTCAGCAACAATTGGAATGGGAACTCGAAAAACTCCAAGAAACCCAGCAAAAGCGGCGTGAAGAACTAGAAGCGTTGCAAAATCAATTGCGAGAACTACTTCCAGAATTACCCAGCCCTTTACCGGAAGTACCAGAACAGGTAGATTTAGAAGAATTGCAGAAAGAATTGCGATCGCTTGCCAAACGCCTGCAAGCAATGGAACCTGTAAATATGCTGGCGTTAGAAGAATACGAACGCACCCAAAACCGCCTGCAAGAACTCACAGAAAAATTACAAACCTTAGAAGCCGAACGCACCGAATTATTATTAAGAATTGAAAACTTTACCACACTGCGACAACGCGCCTTTAAAGAAGCCTTTGACGCAGTAAACGAAAACTTCCAATCAATTTTCGCCACCCTCTCAGAAGGCGACGGCTACCTGCAACTCGATAATCCTGAAGATCCCTTTAACAGTGGTTTAAACTTAGTCGCCCACCCCAAAGGTAAACCCGTACAAAGATTAGCTTCCATGTCTGGGGGAGAAAAATCCCTCACCGCCTTAAGCTTTATTTTCGCCCTGCAACGCTATCGTCCATCACCTTTTTATGCCTTTGATGAAGTAGATATGTTTTTAGACGGGGCAAACGTAGAACGATTAGCTAGAATGATCAAACAACAAGCACAACTGGCACAATTCATAGTTGTGAGTTTGCGTCGTCCGATGATAGAATCAGCCGAACGCACCATTGGCGTTACTCAAGCACGAGGCGCTTACACCCAAGTTTTGGGAATTAAGTTAACATCCTCGAATACATCTGCTTGAATCTTTGTTAATAATAGTGTATAGATAAACCGGATTCGAGATCAGGACTCGGTATAGAATGACCTCTGAACAGATAATTAGGCGTTCCGACTTATTAAATACTCAGGTGATTACCCGCGACAACGCCAAGCGGCTAGGGATTGTGAATCAAATCTGGGTTGATATCGATCAAAGGGAGGTTGTGGCTCTTGGTTTACGAGACAGCCTGATCTCTATCTCTGGACTGCCACGCTATATGTACCTTAGTAGTATCAACCAAATTGGTGATGCCATCCTGGTTGATAACGAAGATGTCATCGAAGATATTGAAATTGAAGCTTTCAGTAATCTGATTAACTGGGAAGTAATTACAGAAACAGGTGAAGTCTTAGGTAGAGTGCGGGGCTTTAAGTTTGATGGTATATCAGGGAAGCTGCACTCAATAATTATTGCTTCTTTGGGAGTACCGCAAATTCCCGACCAATTTCTCAGCACCTACGAAATTTCCATCGACGAAGTTGTTAGCACAGGCCCCAGTAGATTAATTGTGTTTGAAGGAGCAGAAGAACGTACAACGCAATTAACAGTAGGCGTTTTAGAACGTTTAGGTATCGGCAAACCACCTTGGGAACGTGATGCAGAAGAAGAATATGGTTATTCTGCACCACGCACAGTTGCACCTGCAAATCAGCTACCTAGCGGCACACCATTACAGCCACCCAAGCCAAAAGTCCGCGCCCCCGAACCCGTAGCGCGGGAAGAAGAATGGAACGAAGACTACGTAGAAGAAGAAAGACCACGCCGCGAAGTCATGCGAGCGCGACAATATGAGTCTATCCGCTACGAAGAAGACGACGAAGAAGATAACTGGAGTGAAGCCACAGGCGGCGACAGATATCAACAACCACCCAAGTACGAAACCAAAGCTTACACCGACGATTACGATGATTATGACGACGATGTAGAAAGCGATGCTTGGGAAGATGCACCAAAACCCGTGAACATTCCCAAAAAAGTCAAAGAAAGGCAGCCAGAATACGAAGAAGAAGGCGGATATTAATTTCCAACCCCTCCTAAGTTATCAGGAGGGGTTAATTTTTATGGTGTGTTGTCATTTGTAGTAGAAGGCAGTGGTTCGGCTACTTCGGCTGCGCTCAGTACAAGTTAGCTCACCAACCAGGCAGGAGAAAAAGTCTTAATCTTCCTGGCATTCAAGCTCTGCTCGGCTTCTCGCAGAGTAGCTACTGCCATACAAAGACGCTATAACTCAACAAAAAACGAAAAAATGATTTTGGAGGGGGTTTGGGGGACGCAACCGTCACCCAATCGGGGGCTTGGGGAGCCACTGCGTTGGGGAGACAGCGCCGTGGGCGGGTTTCCCGACTTGAGGCGACTGTCGTCGGCTTTGCCGACTTGAAGCATGTGGCGTGGAGAATCCCCCAAATCTTAATCATTGTCTGATAGGAAATTGAGACATCAACTCTCATTACCTTCACTGAACAGTATTAATTTATTACTGTTGTAGAGACGTTGTGTACAACATCTCTACATAATTGGTATAAAATTAGCCGCCCCAGATTTTTTCAGAAACCGTTGTGGGTGAAATATCTGCTACTTTCCCAGAGGGGGATTTAATAGCAAGGAATTTTTCACTTTTTGGTAACAGTTTATCTGGATCTGAAGAGCCGAACAGACCAATGGTATAAGTCTGAACCGCAACACTCAACTGTAATGGCGCACTTTCGGTAGACAGCATTAGGTTGGCACCGGCAATCATAGCTGTCAACTTACCTGTATTATCAGGAGATGTGACTTTGATTTCTGGACAGGATTCGCGGAGCGATCGCACAAACTGTTCATCATCAGCACCTTGAATCACAACTACAGACATATCTGGCTGTTTTTGTTGAAATTCTTGAATAATTGGCTGCCAATGCTCAACCGGATAGATTTTCTCAGCACCTTTCCCCCGTGAGCCTGCATCAACCCCTCCATAAATCAAGACGTAGCCTGTGTCATTTACGCCTAGACGTTTTTGCTCATTTTGTGACCAGTCGATGTCGGGTATCGGGACATTTACTGCTAACTCTGGCACGGGTGTGGCTATACCCAATGGTTTTAGCAACTCGTGATACGCCGCCGCTACATACTGAGATGGATTAAACGGCACAGTATGAGTCAGAAACACGGCTCCTTTGCCTTGAAAGCCAATCCGCAGGGGAATCCCTGTTAGCCAGAGCATTAGTCCGACTAACCAGCTTTGCCCAAAAGCAATGGCGACATCATACTCGCGATCGCGTATTGTGCCTACCAAGTTACCCCAATCTGCTAGACTGTTACGATCTTTATAATCAAAGGTCAGTACCTCGTGAACAGACTTGCTCACTCGATAGGCAGCCTTTGACTGGGGTTCCGTAACGACATCTATCTGAGCGTTGGGATAATAACGCTTCAGACTATCTAAAGTCGGAAAGAAGAGAATTTGGTCGCCAATTCCGCCAGGTACAAGGGCTACTACTCGCATAATAATTATTGACGCTTACTCGCTCCTTATTTTAGGGGAATATAGGGATGAAAGATTAGGGAGTGTACCGGGCTGACTTTACTAAATATTTAATTATTAATTCCTTTACAAATACACAAATTTGATTATCTCTTTTTAAAAATATAAAAATACACTCACTACGGAATGTGTCAAGATTGATATGATTCTAGAAATAATTAGCTGAACTAAATAAAGTATTTAGTCAGTGATTATACTACCATAGGAGGAAATCTCTTTGTCTAGACGCTATTTATTTACCTCCGAGTCAGTAACTGAAGGCCATCCAGATAAAATCTGCGATCAAATTTCAGATACGATTCTTGATACCTTACTGGCACAAGACCCCAGCAGTCGCGTAGCCGCAGAAGTAGTAGTTAATACGGGCTTAGTATTAATTACTGGTGAAATCACTACCAAGGCTAATGTCAACTATGTGCATCTAGCTCGCAAAAAAATTGCTGAAATTGGCTATGTTGATGCAGATAATGGCTTTTCTGCTAACAGCACCAGTGTGATTGTAGCATTGGATGAACAATCACCTGACATTGCCCAAGGTGTAAATGTTGCCCATGAAACCCGCCAACAGGATAGTGAGGAACTATTCGATACCACTGGGGCAGGCGACCAAGGTATCATGTTTGGCTTTGCTTGTAACGAAACTCCAGAACTGATGCCCTTACCCATCAGTTTGGCACACCGCATTGCCCGCCGACTGGCAGCAGTCCGCAAAACAGGCGAATTATCATACCTGCGTCCCGACGGTAAAACTCAAGTAACCGTAGTCTACGAAGATGGTAAACCCGTAGGCATTGACACTATCCTGATTTCCACACAGCACACAGCTACAATTGGGGAAATCACTGATGAAGCCGCAGTGCAAGCTAAAATCAAGCAAGACCTCTGGACAGCAGTGGTTGAGCCTGTTTTTAGTGATATTACTATCAAGCCTGATCAAGAAACTCGCTTTTTAGTCAATCCCACGGGTAAATTTGTGATTGGTGGGCCGCAAGGTGATTCTGGTTTAACAGGCAGAAAAATCATTGTTGATACCTACGGTGGCTATTCCCGTCATGGCGGTGGCGCTTTCTCTGGCAAAGACCCCACAAAAGTAGACCGTTCTGCGGCTTATGCAGCGCGTTATGTAGCCAAAAACATTGTAGCTGCTGGCTTGGCAGAAAAATGCGAAGTGCAGTTGAGTTATGCGATTGGTGTAGCTAGACCAGTTAGTATTCTCCTAGAAACCTTTGGAACTGGCAAAGTAGATGATGAAATTTTGTTGGAATTAGTCAAACAAAACTTTGAACTACGTCCAGCAGGAATTATTCATAGCTTCAACTTACGTAACTTACCAAGTGAAAGAGGCGGACGTTTTTATCAGGACATCGCGGCTTACGGTCACTTGGGACGGAATGATTTAGACTTGCCTTGGGAACAAACCGACAAGGCCGAGTTGTTGAAGCAAGCAGTTACTCAGTTGCGCTCAACTGCGATCGCCTAGTAATCTGAGGACTTATGCACAAAGATTTTCTGTAAAGACTGGGTACAGGGGTGCAGGGTACAAATACACCCTTTCACTCCCATACCCCTCCACCCAGTCTCCATAGACTATTCCTTTACGTAAGCCTGATATATAAATTCCTCTGTCTTCCTATTGCTTGAGTAGCAAGGCAGAGGTTTTTTAGTATCCAGGCTATCCAAATTCCAAAATTATTTGAGAATCCTTTCCAGAATTATTTGAGAATCCTACTGATCGATGTTAAGATGCGAGATGAATTAATCTGTCTGGCATTTAAGTATTTCCATCGTACAAGACAAGATTAAAAATAAGTACAGTGTATCTAGTAGTTAAAATATCCCTGATATTAACTAGGTTTCAAAAACCCTAACCCTAAAGATAAAATTTCAGCATAAGCTTTACTATAAAAACGTATTGATTATATGTAAACACGGGATTTTATCGTTTTTCAGTGTTTTTGTATACATTCATATCAAAATCACCTAAATACAATGAAGTCATGGCAATTATTTAAAGAATAATTATTTACGCTGCTTCTTACAAAAAATTGTGTAGGTGTTAATCACCAGTTAATTTAATTTTAAAGATGGAATTGATGTGGCGATTTTTGCGGAAGGGCGAGGAGATTTGAGGTATGCAAACTCACAAGCCTAACCCAATTGATAGTAATTCAGAAAGCAAAAAAATGCCAGCCAAAGATTCATCAAGCGAAGAACTGCCCACAATCGAATTTCCCTCCAGTGGGAAACTCAAAGCTAGTTCTTGGCGGATACATCAAAAAATTGGCTATGGCTACTTTGTAGCTATTGGTATTGGTTTTTTTGGCTCACTTACTGGTCTGGTAATTGCCAACTACTACCGAGGAAGAGAAATTAGGCAGTTTAATCAAGCTCAAGAACAACGCCAACTACTAACTAACTATAAAAATGCCGTAGTCGGGGCGCAATTACATAGTTCTAATTTAGTCGCAGTATTAGAAGATTCTCAACAACTGCTCACTAAAAAAACAGAATTTTTAAAGAATGTTAATAGAGCTGAAGATTTAGAGCGAAAAATTGACAATTTTATCGAAAAAAAGCCAATGCAATTAGCAGCGACCAGTGCTAATTTACAGGCTTTATTGGAAGATTATACGATTAATTTAAAATCATACGTAGACCAAATAGAAGCGGTCTTAAAAAAAACAGAGAAACAGCCGCTACAACCCCAAAAAATTGTTGTAGTCCGAGAGCAGTTGTTAAAAATTATGCGTGGTGAAACAGCCATGCAATTAGAGAGTCTTTCGGAAAAATTAACGAATATTCTACAAACTGCCGAAAATCAAGAACAAGATAGACAGATAGATGTAGAACAGGCAAAAAGGGTTGAAAGATTAATTGTGATGGTGAGTATGCTGGTGTCGGTAGCGATCGCAGCTATTATCGCATGGCGCACCAGTCGAGCGATCGCCGAACCAGTGATTACAGTGACTCAAGTCGCCGAACAAGTAGCCCGCAAATCTAACTTTGATTTACGCGCCCCCGTCACCACCGAAGATGAAATTGGCTTATTAGCAAAATCATTAAATCGTTTGATTGAGCGAGTTTCAGAACGCACAAAACAACTAGAACAAGCAAAAGAACTAGCTGAAGCCGCCAGCACAGCTAAAAGTGTCTTTTTAGCTAACGTCAGCCACGAATTACGTACACCCTTAAATGCAGTCATTGGACTCAGCCAATTACTGCAAGATGACGCTACCGATTTAAACTTATCGGGAGACTTTATTACCGATTTAGAAACAATCAATTCCGCAGGTAGACATTTATTAGAATTGATTAACGACATCCTCGACTTATCCAAAATTGAAGCGGGGAAAATGACTCTTTATCCAGAGACATTTGAAATTGCCAATCTCGTTAATAATCTGGTATTGACTATTAAGCCTTCCATTGAAAAAAATGGCAACATTTTAGAAGTAGACTACGACGAACAGCTAGGTACAATGTATGCCGATCAGACAAGAATGCGACAAGTACTTTTAAACTTGTTAAGCAATGCGTCTAAATTTACGACTAACGGCAAAGTCACCCTCACTGTTAAAAGTGAAAAACCCAACTTATTATCAGACTCTCCCTTCGGCATAATTTCGTTTATTGTTGCTGATACAGGTATTGGAATGACACATCATCAACAGCAACAGTTATTTCAACCTTTTATTCAAGGGGATAATTCCACCACTAAGAAATATGGTGGTACTGGACTAGGTTTAGCTATCAGTCGTCATTTTTGTCAGATGATGGGTGGTGAAATTTCGGTGAAAAGTCAGCCAGGAGTAGGTTCAACCTTTACAGTACGCCTACCTCTGACTGTCAAGGAATGATACAGTATCAGACTTCAGACTTCCTAAAAACGATAACCTAATCCTGCTTGGAAGCTAACAGCATCAGCATCACTGTTTCGATAAGCGTCAATGCCCCATTTAGCATCACCATAGGCAATAACGTTTTTGCTAACTTCCGATTCTAAACCCAAGGTGACAACAGGTGCGTTGCGATTACCTAATGGGGTGTTGTGACCTTCATTAGCCAAAAATGAATAACCACCACCTACATAAACGTTAGTATTTTTGGCGATCGCAGCATCGTAAGTCAAAATCGGCATAAAAGCAGTTGTATCACCACCAAATAACACGCTTCCTCGCAGTGATACAGGTGCATTAGGTATGGCATAACGTCCTTGGACATTACCACCAAATTGAGCATCATCATTTCTTTGTCCACCACTAGTAGCCCCTGCTGCAACACCAGCACCAATGTAACTACCGTTAGTACCAGCAGTTTGAGCAGCAGCAATTCCAGCTGAGAGGACAATAGAAGCAACTACAAGGGTAGAAGTAGTTAAAGTTCTGAGTTTCATAAGTTTCTCTCCACTAGAGTTGAGTGCAGTACTCTCTACTACTATGGTCGCTTTTTTAACTCTTTTTACCCTCCTACACTCAGGTAGCCGAGTGGGTGAAAAATCCTTCACCCAGTTGGGTGAACAAGAACCAGAGTTATTTTTTGAAGAAACGCTGGCGCATCTTAATCACCAAACTATTAACTTCGGGGATGTTCATAAGTGAAGCGATCGCACCAAACACAACTAAACCGACTAAACCAGCAATTGATAATTCTATTAACTGAATTATTAAACCTGTTGTACCTAACAACTGCTGTAAACCAAATAAAGTCCCATAGCTGACAAATCCAGTCACCACACTCCCACCGAATAAACCAAAAATCGGCACACTCCACTCACGCCAAGGTAAACCATTCAACTTGCGGTCTAGCAACCATAACAGCATTAACATTGAACTGCAATTCACACCCACAGTTGCTAACACTAAACCCGGTGCGCCAAAGGGTTGTACAAAAAAATAATCCAATACAATGTTTAGCAAAATGTTAAAAGTGCTGATGCGAAAAGGTGTTTGTCCATCACCCAAAGCGTAAAATACCCGCACCAACACATCCCGCCCCAAGTAAACAAACATACCGATTCCATAAGCAACTAATAACGAAGAAACTAACTTTGTAGCATCTTGTTTAAAAGCACCACGCTCATATACTATCTGCACAATTGGTACAGACAACACCACCATCAAAGCGCCTAGGGGTAGCATAGTGCAGGCAGTCAGTAATAAACCTTGGCGAATGCGTAATTTTAAATCTGGCCAATTTTCTGGTTCTGCTAGTTTGGCGAAAATTGGCAATAAAGGTAACAAAATAATATTAGAAATAATCCCTAAAGGTGTTTGCACTAGCAAATTCGCATAGTTAAACCCAGCCGCCGCCCCAGGAATTGGACTAGCAAAATAAAGGTCAGTAGCCACATTAATCGGCATCATTCCCGAAGAAATGGTTGCTGGAGTCATAATTTTAATGACTTCTTGAACACCAGGGGCTTGAAAATCAAACCGCAACCGCAGTGTTCCTAGTCCCAACCGCCACTGCACAATTAGTTGCACCACCCACTGAAGAATTGCACCTGCTAAGGTTCCCCAGGCTAAAACCATCCCGCCGATAAAGGCGTATTCTGGCAGAGTAATGTTTTTACCCAGTTGCAAGGCCAAAATCCCAATGCCCACAACTACGGTAACGCTTGATAATAAGGGACTAATCGAAAGCAACCAATATTGATTAGCCGCATTTAGGGTACCGAAGCCGATGCCAATTAATCCTGAAAATAAAGCCATCGGTGCCATGATTTGCAGTTGTTGGATAGCGATCGCTCTTGTGGTTGTATCCAAACCATGACCGACAATATCAACAATTGTATCTGCTAAAAAAACCTGGGCAAACGTTACTAATAACAAAATGCCCCCCACTAATGTTGTCACTGTTTCCACCATTGGCGCTGCTTCTTCTTTTTTGCGCTTGGCTAAAACACTCACAACAGCACTGTGCAACGGCCCATTCACCCCACCCAGTAATATCAATAAAAAACCAGGAATAATATAGGCATAGCTATAAGCAGTAGCAGCTGCACCAACACCAAAAGCAGCTGCGATCGCTTGCTGTCGGATCAAACCAAATACTTTACTAATTAATGTGGCTGCGGCAACAATGCCAGCAATCCCAGCGAAAGAACGAGATGATTTTTGTTCTTGATTAGTCACGAATAATACCTGACAACTCTTGCAGAGTGCATATCTGACAATATTTAACCTGAAATCTTGCCATCTGTCAGGTCAATTTTTAGAGAAACCCGCAGTTTAAATCAAACCATTTACATATAGCAATCCTAAATGATGTACAAACATCTCTCTACCTTGTCTTCCTTGTCCTTTTGTCTATTTCTCAACTAGGACTGCTATGGCCATGAATCAAAAAGGTTTCCTTCTCTGACTTTGACACGCTCATAAGTTCTTGTGCATATAAGTTAAATTTTTCTACCCTTCCCCTCACAAAATCCAGGATTTTTCTAATTGTCACTCATTTAAATAAATTGCTTTCCCCAATATTTAGCTAAATTCTCAACTTGGCACATTTATTGTTGATTATCTGTCAAAAGTGGGCAACCTAGTACTTGATGTTATATCTCATCGGTCTTCCCCATCAGGAAGTATTGAGTATTAAAGTTTTTCGACTGATAAACAACACATTTAAAAATATGGAAGCCAAATCAACACTCACAGAACCAGAAATTGTCTTGTCAAATAATCAACTACAAGAACAATTAGAACAACATAAAACGCTCGCTAGTGTCATAGTCAGAATCAGAGAATCTTTAGAATTAGAAACAATATTTAAAATTACCGTCAAAGAAGTACGTCAATTACTGCAAGCTGATCGAGTAGCCATATTTCAATTCGATCATCAAAAAAACTGGGAAGGAGAATTTGTGGCTGAAGATGTTGCTGATCAATGGGCATCAGCTTTAGCAGCAAAAGTCTACGACCATTGTTTTGGTGAACAATTTGCGGCTGATTATCAACAAGGCAAAGTACAAGCAGTAGCAGATATTTATGTAGATGAACTAAGTAGTTGCCATAGAGAAATCTTAAGTAGATTTAATGTCCGTGCTAACCTGATTGTTCCTCTATTAAGAAACCAAGAATTATGGGGATTAATTTGTATTCATCAATGTAGTCAACCTCGTCAATGGCAAAATGCTGAAATTGAATTTATTCGCCAAATTGCTGATCATCTCACCATAGCAATTCAACAAGCTAGTCATCTGCAAGAAGTTCAACTACAAGCAACAAAACTGGCACAGACAGCCCAGCGTGATCAAGTAATCGCGCAAATTGTTGATCAAATTCGTCCCTCTTTAGACATTGACAGCATCTTTAAAAGTACTACCCAAGAAATCCGCCAACTCTTAGAAGCCGATCGCGTTGCTATATTCCGCTTTAATCCTGATTGGAGTGGTGAGTTTGTTGCTGAATCATTTGTTGAAGGTTGGACACCTTTAGTTAATGTTCAACCTGTAATTAACGATACTTATTTACAACAAACCCAAGGCGGACGTTATGCTCACAACCAAACTTTTAGCGCCAACGATATTTATCAAGCAGGATTAACCAATTGTCATGTGATTTTATTAGAACAATTTCAGGCCAAAGCTTTTGCAACTGCGCCCATTATCCAAGGTGAAAAATTGTGGGGAATTATCGCTGCATATCAAAATTCTACCCCTAGACAATGGCAGCCTTATGAAATTGAATCATTGAGCAAAATTGGGACACAAATAGGTGTAGCCTTGCGCCACTATGAACTACTAGCTAAAGCTAATGCCCAAGCAGAACAACAAAAAACATTAACTAGTGTGATTACACGTATTCGTAAATCCCTAGATTTAGAAACTATCTTTCAAACTACCGTGACTGAAGTGCGGCAAATGCTACAAGCAGATCGAGTGGCTATTTTTAAATTTGATCTGCAAAAAGATTGGGAAGGAGAATTTATTTCAGAAGATGTTACCGCCGGCTGGGAATCTGTTGTTGCTGCGAAAGTTTATGACTATTGTTTTGGTGAACAGTTTGCAGTGCATTATCAACAAGGCAGAGTCCAAGCCGTAGCTGATATTTATGATGCTGGCTTAAGTCCTTGTCATACCAAAATTTTAGGAAATTTTCAAGTCCGGGCTAATTTAATCGTACCGCTATTAAAACAGGGAAAATTATGGGGTTTATTATGTGTTCATCAATGTGATAAACCGCGAAATTGGCAACCTTCAGAAATCGAATTTGTGTCTCAAATTGCTGAAAACTTAGGAGTAGCTTTACAACACAACAAACTTTTAAACGAAGCTCGCTATCAAGCTAATCAGCAAAAGACTTTAACCAGCATTATTACTCGCATTCGGGAATCTTTAGATTTAGATACAATTTTTCAAACTTCTGTCACAGAGGTCAGACAATTACTACAAGCTGACCGTGTAGGAGTTTTTCGGTTTGATCAGCAAAAAAACTGGGAAGGAGAATTTATCTATGATGACGTGAGTCATAGTTATCCTTCAGCAGTAGCAGATAAAGTTTATGATCATTGTTTTGGCGAAAACTTCGCACCCCTTTACGCTCAAGGTAGAGTCAATGCTATTACTGATATTTATCAAGGCAATTTTCCCTCTTGTTATGTAGAAATTCTGGAAAAATTTCAAGTCCGGGCGAATTTAGTCGCGCCTCTATTACAAGAAGGTACACTCTGGGGCTTATTATGTATTCACCAATGTAAAAATCCGCGTCAATGGCAACATTCAGAAATTGAGTTTGTTAGCCAAATAGCGGAACAACTAGGAGTTGCTTTAAAACAAGATTCATATTTAAAAAAAGTTCAAACTCAAGCCATCCAATTAGCTGAGGCTAACGAGCGAGAAAAATCAATGGAACGGCAAAAGTTATTAGCTGAGACTATTGATAAAATCCGCCAGTCGTTGGATGTCAAAACTATTTTTAAAACCACTACTCAAGCTGTACGCGAGTTATTAAAAGTAGAGAGGGTAGCCATATATCGCTTTAATGCTGATTGGAGTGGTAAATTTGTGGCTGATTCTTTTAAAGATGGTTGGAAACCTTTAACACAAGTTAATCCACTGGTTTTAGCCACCTTTGAAGACACAGATGAAGATGATAAGTTACCACGTAATGAAACTTTTGTGCCAATTCGCCAAGGCGAAAGATTATGGGGATTATTAGTTGCTTATCAAAATTCTCAACCACGTTATTGGAAAGATGAGGAAATCAATTTATTAGCACAAGTTGGCGTGCAGTTAGGTGTTGCTATTCAACAAGCAGAATTATTGGAACAAACCAAACGTCAAACTCTAGAATTAACTCAAACTTTATGTGAGCTAAAGCAGACTCAAGCAAGGTTAATTCAGGGCGAGAAAATGGCAGGATTAGGACAATTACTCGCTGGTGTCGCTCACGAAATTAATAACCCTGTTAGTTTTATTTTTGGTAATCTGATTCATTTAAATGAATATACTCAAGAGTTAATGAATGTTTTGCAGATTTACCGTCAATATAATTCTTCTTTGCCAAATATTAAAGAAAAAATAGATCAGCAGAATTTGGAATTTATTATCGAAGATTTGCCAAAAACACTAGATTCCATGAAAGTCGGCGCAGAAAGAATTAGAGAAATTGTATTGTCACTGAGGAATTTTTCTCGTACTGATGAAGCTGATTTAAGGGCTGTAAATATTCATGAGGGATTGGATAGTACTTTACTGATTTTAGGACATCGCCTCAAGGAAAATCGGGCGCGTCCTCAGATTGAGGTGGTGAAGGAATACGGCACTTTACCTTTAGTAGAATGTTATCCTGCACAACTAAATCAAGTATTTATGAATCTTCTGAGTAATGGTATTGACGCTTTAGAAGATAAATTTAAAGTTATCTGGAATCAGCATTTACAAGCTTCAACCAACTGTCCCAGAGTACCTTTAAAAATTTGGATCAGCACTCAAAAGAGCGATCGCCAAGTAATCATCAAAATCGCTGATAATGGTCTGGGAATCCCTGAAGATGTCACTTCCCATATTTTTGACCCCTTCTTTACCACCAAAGAACCCGGTAAAGGTACAGGACTAGGTTTATCTATTAGTCACCAAATCATTGTCGAAAAACATCAAGGTCAAATTAAATGTACATCGACCCCCGGAAAAGGAACCGAATTTTTCATTGAACTTCCCTGTTCTCATGATTAAATTCTTTGTCAGAATTCAGGAGTCAGAAGTCAGAATCCAGAAAATTTGCTAACTCTAGGTTTTCCTCGACAGAGATTCTCATAGTTTTAGACTCTGAGTCATCATACTCTGACCGCTTCTGACTTCTGTATTCTGAATACTGACAACTCTTTAACGACAACCCAAGCTATCGCGTGTCGCCACTCCCGTAATTTGATTTACCCCAGTCGCCCTTTCACATAACAATGAAACTTGATAGCGGTCAATTAACGCATCTGTAAAATCCGCGCCAGTAATATCAGCATCGTAAAAACGACTACGGGTTAAAGTAGCTTCTGTAAAATTGGCATTTTTTAAGTTAGCGCCATCTAACGTTACCCGGTCTACTAAAGCACCCGTTAAGTTTGCACTTTCTAAATTCGCCTTTAATAAAACTCCTTTGGTGAAAATAGCATTGGTTAAATTTGCGCCTTGGAAATTAGTCCCCCGCATTTCCGCAGCCACAAAAGTGACACCTGCTAAATCAGCATTGGAGAAGTCACGGTTTTCTAAATTGGTATTGCTGTAGTTGATGGTATTAATTTGAGCAAAAGCTGGTCTTGGACTCAGTATTAGCCACAAGCCAGCTAAAAGGAAAATGACAATTAAACTTAACAATTTTTGCCAAATCTTTTTCATAACTTTACGCACCTGTTTACTGAGTTATGAAAACTGGGTGAAGTTTGATTGTAGAAAACTTCAATATTTTCGCCCAATCTTTTTCATAGCTTGATAGTCAAGAGTCAAGCAAATATTCACAAATGCTTAATAACTCTTGACCAATAATTTTTGACTATTTCCAATCTTTACCAATCCGAATTGTGATATCTGATTCCAAGTCTCCAGCTGTTGACACTTCAATTTGACCCAAACCTAAGATTTTTTGTAACTCAATTCCTGGTTGTCGGCTACCTCTGTGGACAATAATCTGAGTTTGACGCTGGCTATCAGGCCAATCTGAGGTTGTGTAAATATTTTTAAAGCCTTTCTCTTTGAGATAGGCAATAACTTTTTCCGTAACTTGTGGTTGATTAGAAGCATTTTGAATAGCAATTTTGAGGTTAGAAACTGGACGTGTATCTGGCTTGAGTCCAGGTACATCCACCCCAACATAATTATTCAAGAGATTTGATTGTCCAGTCAGATTCAGCCAATAGCTATTGGGATCTTGACTGAAACGGCTGAAAGTACCGGGAACAGTGGTCATTTGGAAATTATCCCGCTCTACATTCACGGAGAAATTCACCAAAGCCATCATTTCTTCTATCTTTAAGTTGGTATCAAAATACTTCCGCATGATGCGGGTTAATTGGGGCAATTTCGGTACGACAGTAGGACTATTGAGGCGTTGAATCAATGCACCTAGTAGTGCTTGTTGACGCTGTACTCTCGGTAAATCCCCTAATCCATCTTCCCGGAAACGAGCGAATTGTTCTGCCTGTTCGCCGTCAAGGGTTTGCCAGCCACTGACTAGATTAATGTTCAATTGGCTGCTACTATCATGGTATTCTATTGCTTTAGGTACAAATACTTCCACCCCACCCAACTGATCCACTAATTGCCTTAAGCCACTGGTAGAAATGCGAATGTAACGGTCAATGGGCGCATTGTTTAAGGTACGGCTGACTACTCTAGCAGCCAATACTGGCCCGCCTTGGGGATTAGCATCTGATAGCTTGGTTAACCCTTTTTCGGGGATCGCAATCATCGTATCTCTGGGAATGGAAAGCACTCGAATAGATTTATCACTGGGGTTGAGCCTGACTAAAAGCATGGTGTCGCTTTTGCCAGCAAAACTTTCTGGTGAACCATCAACAGCACCGTTGACTGGCTCAATCCCCATAATCAAAATATTCATGGGGCGGGATAGCTGGTATTGGGAAATTTTGCTCCATAATTCCCCAGGTAAAGGGACTTTCTGCTCTTCTTTACCAGCGAAACCGAGTTCCTCATCGGTTTTATCTAAATTGCTCCATAAGGGAGTCCACAGCGCCAAGGTGGAAACTAAAAGACCAGAAAGAATTACCCCCATTACTACTGTCAGTATCCACAGTAGCCACCGGGGCATACTTAAGCCCAATCTGTCGTACAGTTCGTTGGGAATAGCACTGACTGACTCGACAACAGTGCGGGTGGAACTGGCTGATGCTTCTTGAGTTGCTGATTCTGTGCTGGTCTCGGCGAGGGTTTGCAGCGTTCCCTGAGTTTCAATGCGTTGAATTTGACCTGGTTTGCTTTCCAAGTCTAAATTCGGTATTTGCTGAGACTTGACTTCACTTTCAGATAATTGAACTTCTCTAATCACAATTTTCTCCCCACTCAACCACTTCCATAAAAGTTATGTTAATGCAAGCTACAAATCTTGCCAGAGTAAATGCTCACAGTAAACTTGTAGTGTTCTTGCGTAGGTGTGTATGACAACATGAATAGTTCCTTGTTCCCCGTTATCCTCGCTGGTGGCAAAGGTGAGCGTTTCTGGCCTCTGAGTCGCAAAGACCGTCCTAAACAATTTTTAAGTTTAGATGGTAGTTCCAGAAGTTTACTGCAAGCCACTGCGGATCGGTTGCTCCCATTGGGAGACGGTTGGGATTCTTTGTGGGTGATTACTTCCAGCCAGATAGCTGGAGGTGTACGCCAACAGTTACCCGAACTGCCATCGCCAAACTTACTCATTGAGGTAGAAGGAAGGGATACTGCCGCCGCCGTTGCTTGGACAAGTTTAGAAATTAAAAAACGTTATGGAGAAGACGCAATTATCGGCTTTTTTCCGGCTGACCATTGGATAGCTGACCAAAAGGCGTTTACTGACACATTAAAGGCTGCTACTCAACTAGCAACAAGCACCAAAGCGATTGTTACTTTAGGAATTAAGCCTGCTTTTCCATCAACTGGTTACGGCTACATTGAACAAGGTGAAAAGATTGGTAGCTTTAATGAGTTGCCAGCTTATCATGTCAACCGCTTTACTGAAAAGCCCAACCGTGAGTTAGCAGAAACTTTTTTATCTACGGGACGTTTTAGCTGGAATAGTGGAATGTTTGTCTTTCGGGCTGGGGTTGTTCTTGAGGAACTTTACACCCATGCTCCAGAAATCATAAAGCCTCTGGAACAATACGGCCCTGATATTTACCCTGAATTACCTAAAAAGAGTATAGACTATGCACTCATGGAAAAAACCAATTTAGCATACGTCCTCCCGGTAGATTTTGGTTGGGATGATTTAGGAGATTGGAATGCGATCGAACGTTTATTAAAAAAGGAAGAGAACCCCAATGTAGAATTAGCTACCCACTTAGGTTTAGATACGCAAGGAGCGATTGTTTATGCTACTAATCCAGAGGATGTAATTGTTACTATTGGTTTAGAGGATGTGGTCATTGTGCGCGATCGCAATGTTACCCTCATCGTTAATAAAGAACGCACCCAAGAAATTAAACAGGTTCTCAAAATCCTGCAAGATGACCCCCGCTTTACAAACCTACTGTAATTATCAAAGTTAAAACCCTTGACAGAGGCTTAAAAGCTAGTTTTCTTATTATAACTTGACTGTCTGTTGTTTTTACTGACAGTTATGCAAACTCTAAGCTTTGAGCCTCTGGCCAAGACAATGGCAATTCACTTTATCACTGCTTATCAAAGATATATTTCTCCAGTGAAAGGCTTTGCTTGTCCCCATCGGCAATTACATGGTGGAGAATCTTGTTCTACTTATATTAAAAGAATGTTAAGTGAGCAAAGCTTGATAGAAGTTGTAAAATCATCCCAAAAAAGATTTCAAGACTGTGCTTTAGCCAGTAAAACCTTAACTAAAAATAGCTCTGGCTGTATTGTAATTCCCTGTTGTCTACCCCTTTAAATTCTCTGCGTTCTTGCAGTTGTTTACCATCATGTTCCTAACTCAAACTGTTCCTCGTCAACGAGAAATTATTGAAGTGGTGCTTCGGAATGGCTGGGATTATATGCGAAGGCTACTAACTGGTGGCAAAGCTGATGAACCCCAGCTACCTACCCCAGCAGTATTGAAAAATATTTTGGTAAGTTTGGGGCCTGTTTATATCAAGCTTGGTCAGTTATTATCGACTCGTCCCGATTTACTCAGTGCTGCTTACATTGAGGAACTGTCAACACTGCAAGACGAAGTACCGCCTGTTCCCTGGTCAGAAATAGAAGTAGTCATCCGCAAACAGTTAAAACTTCCCCTAGAAGAAGTTTTTCCCAAGATTAATCCCGTACCAGTTGCGGCGGGATCAATTGCCCAAACTCATCGCGCTACACTGGCTGATGGTCGGGAAGTCGCCTTAAAAGTCCAACGTCCTGGAATTGATACGACTATTGCCCAAGATATTGCTTTAATTCAGGGGATCGCTGATTTAGTGGCGCGTACTGATTTTGGGCAAACTTATGAAATTAAATCAATTGCAGAAGAATTTACCAAGGCTTTAGAAGCAGAGTTAGACTTCACAAGAGAAGCAGGTTTTACAGATCAATTACGCCGGAATTTAGCGAAAGGTCGTTGGTTTGACCCGCAACAAATTGTCGTGGCGGAAATTCACTGGCATCTGACATCAGAGAAATTGTTAGTGATGGAGTGGTTGGATGGTGTACCTTTACTATCAGCAAAGTTGACCAGTGGTAATAATGGTAAAGATATTGCCACTCAACGTAAAGATATAACGACTTTACTATTTAGAGCATTTTTTCAGCAGTTATACCTGGATGGCTTTTTTCATGCTGATCCCCATCCCGGAAATTTATTTTATCTGCAAGATGGTCGGATAGCAATTTTAGATTGTGGGATGGTAGGCAGACTTGATCCCCGTACCCAGCAGATTTTAACAGAAATGTTGTTGGCGATCGTGGATTTAGATGCAGGAAGATGCGCTCAGTTAACTTTGCAACTATCCGATTCGGCACAGCCTGTAATTGTGGCGCGGCTGGAAAGTGATTACGATCGCATGTTGCGGAGATATCATAATGTCAGCTTGACGGAGATGAATTTTAGTCAAGTGATTTATGAAATTTTGCAAGTCGCCCGCAACAATAAAATTAGATTGCCCAGCAATATGGGCTTGTATGCTAAAACCCTAGCTAATTTAGAAGGTGTGGCTAGGGCATTTAATCCTGAGATTAATTTGTTTGATGAGGTGAAGCCCTTAATTACGGATTTGTTTCGTCGGCAATTAGTCGGGGAAAATCCAGTGCGATCGCTTTTGCGTACTGCCCTTGACCTCAAAAGTTTATCATTACAATCACCCCGACAAGTTGAACTTTTACTCGACCGTGTAACATCAGAAACATTACGTTGGAATCTATCTTTGCATGGTTTAGATGGTGTACGGCGCACAATGGATGATGCAGCCAATCGCCTCTCATTCAGTATTCTAGTAGGTTCACTGATTATGGGAGCAGCAATTATTTCCACCAAAGCCCAGACACCGCAACTATCGGTTTTAAGTAGTGTGTTATTTGCCGCCGCCAGTTTATTAGGATTGTGGTTGATTATTAGTATTTTGCGATCGGGGCGTTTGCGTTAGTTAACTTGCTTTACCTTGGCTTTACCAACCTCAAGGATAATACTGATCAATATTTAAAACCGCAGATAAACGCGGATGCACGCTGATAATTGGTCTATATATAGCAGTTGAAGCATAAGTTAGGACTATGTTTGTGGCTGAAATCGTCTCAGGAAGGTTTTAAGATAAATTTTATGCCGCATATTTTTGTTGAGAATTTAAGTAAATCTTATCCGGTGGCGATTAAAGAACCAGGTCTCGCTGGCACAATTACTCACTTTTTCCGCCGCACCTACCGTTCAATTCAAGCTGTTGAAAATGTTTCCTTTGAAATTACCCCTGGTGAAGTAGTAGGATTTTTAGGGCCGAATGGTGCTGGAAAAACTACCACACTCAAAATGCTCACTGGTTTAATTCATCCTAGTAGTGGGACAGTGAGAGTAGCTGGACATATCCCGTTTTTACGCCAAGAAGCATTTTTGCAAAAAATTACCTTGGTGATGGGACAAAAGCAGCAATTAATCTGGGACTTACCCGCAATAGATTCTTTAAAAATTAATGCTGCTGTTTACGACATTTCTGACCAAGAATTTTCTCACCGCTTAAGAGAATTAACAGAAATGCTAAACCTCCAAGGAAAGCTGACTCAACCAGTACGCAAGCTATCTTTGGGTGAACGAATGAAAGCAGAACTGTTAGCAGCACTTTTACATCGTCCGCAAGTATTGTTTCTTGATGAACCAACTTTGGGACTTGATGTTAACGCTCAGGTAGCAGTGCGAGACTTTCTGCGCGACTATAATCAGCGTTATCAAGCCACCGTATTATTAACTAGTCACTACATGGCTGATATTACCGCTTTATGTCAGCGAGTATTATTAATTCACCAAGGAAAGCTGATGTATGACGGTAGTTTAGATGGGCTTTTAGAACGCTTCGCACCATACCGCGAAGTCCACGTAGAGTTAGCCCAGCCTTTATCAAGAGAAAAGCTTAAGTCTTATGGGGATGTGCAATCTGTAGACGGGCGAGCAGTCTGTTTTATGGTAGAGCAACCAGCTTTGACTCGTACCGTATCTCAGATTTTGTCAGAACTAGAAGTCATCGATTTAGAAGTGAAAGAACCGCCCATAGAAGAAGTCATTGGGAAAGTATTTCAGGCGGGAGTCGTTTAGTAAGTGCTGAAAGTTATGAGTCTGAAGGTTAAAGAATGAAATTTCACACTTCAGAGTTCTCATTAAACAGTTCTAAAATCTGCCGACAAAATTGTTTGAGTTGTTCGCCAATTTGTGCAGCAGGGAGAGACTCGCCCACAAAATTCCAGTTTTCCACTGTCGAAAGTCGCCAAGCCTCGCCACGATGATCAAATCCTGCTACTTCTATACCAATTGCCCGACGTAAGTTTGTTATCGGATCTTGATGAAACCGAATTTGAATCAAAACACTCCGACTCCGCCAGGATTTGCTGATTCCAGGAAAGTGAAAGCCAATGTCTATAGAATCTGGATCAACTAATTCTCTGGTTTCTGGGTCATTCTGCCAAGGTTTCAAATCCGATTTCGCATCGGGGAACTGGAGTTTGAATAAATTAACTACCGTAGCAATCTTGCTGGCGAGTTCAAGGTTAGTTGCCTGTTCAGCTGCGTTCACGAAAAAACACTCCTAAATAGTTGAGTCAGCTAAGGGGAATGTGACGACAGAAAACCGCCAGAAGGCTTATCTTATTAGTGTTTCAGCTTATCAAGACGTTTTAAATTTCGCAACTATAAAATTGCCTTTTCTTAACAATTGATTAAGTGTGAAGTATGAAATTATTGCTATATGAGCAATTATACTTAAATAAATTAGAAAAGTGGCTGACGTTAGATCAGTCTAAAAAAAATCTGAGAATTTTCCGCAAAATCATCTACTTGCTAGAACGAGAAATTACCTTGGCGATCTAAAATTACACTGTTAGCTGGCAAACGTTAAAAAAAGTTAAGTTCAGTTTATGGCGCGTCAACGCTCGATTTTCTCAATCATTCTGGTATTATTGGCTACATTTCTTATTAGTTGTGGTGGCCCTGGGGTCGTATCTGCACCTCCAACTTATACAGCAGATCAAATTGCTCAAATTCAGGAATATCTGCCTGAAGTTCAGACTGTGCGCGATCGCGCAGAAGAACTCCAAAACCTCATCGAAAAAAATGAGTGGATTAAGGTGGGTAACTTTATTCATGGCCCAATGGCAGAAGCTAGGCTGACCATGACTTACATCACTCCCCATCTTTTACCCAAAGACCAAACCGCAGCCCGTCAAATCACCAAAGATTTACTGAACCACTTGGTTAAAGTTGATCAAGCAGCTAGTAATGGCAATAGTTTAGTTGCCTTGAGTAACTACAAAGCTGCCTTTACAGATGTTGACAAATTCCTACAACTGTTACCAGAAGGTAGCAAACAAGCGGACTCTTAGGGATTGTTGAATGATAAGTTATGAGTTAGAAGAAAAAGGCTGAAGTTTGAAGTCTGTTCGCCCTTGGCGTTCCCGCAGGGTAGTATAAAATTAAAAAACCTTTTGACTTTTGACTTCCGCTTGCGGTTCTAACTCATAACTCCTCAATATCCCAGCAATGAGTCATGTAATTATTATCGGTTGTGGTGTCATTGGAGCCGCGATCGCCTATGAACTGAGTCAAGTAACAGGGTTGCAAATTACCGTTATTGACCAAAACCAACCCGCACAAGCTTCTACAGGTGCAGCCCTTGGGGTTTTGATGGGCGCTATTAGTCAAAAAATCAAGGGTAAAGCTTGGCGGCTAAGACAAACCAGTATTGAACGCTACGAAACCTTAATCCCCGAACTAGAAGCATTAACCGGGCGGAAAATCCCCTTCAACCGTCAAGGTATTCTTCACTTGTCTTGGGAAGAGGAAAACTTTGAAAATTGGGAAAAACTCGTAAAAATTCGCGCCTCCCAAGGTTGGAATTTGGAAATTTGGGACAGGGCGAAACTCAAGAGTATATGTCCCCAAGTCAATAATGACAAAATTACTGGCGCAGTTTATTCACCTCAAGACCGTCAACTCGACCCCACAGCTTTAACCTTAGCCCTAGTAGAAGCCGCCCAAAAAAAAGGCGTAACTTGTCAATTTGGTGTGAATGTTGTCAATATCTCATCGACATCAGTTGAAACAACAGCAGGAAAAATCGATGCTGATTGGGTGATAGTGGCGGCTGGACTGGGTTCTACACTCCTAACCGCCCAGTTAAACCAAAAAGTTGATATCCGCCCCGTTCTCGGACAAGCATTACAAGTACATTTAGCAAATTCCATCGGTAATCCTGAGTTTCAGCCGATGATTACCTGTAATGATGTACATATCGTCCCTGTAGGTGGTGGCGATTATTGGATAGGCGCAACGGTGGAGTTTCCCACTGATGGCGATGAAATCCCGCCTAATCATGAATTATTAGAGGATGTGAGACAACAAGCGATCGCCTTTTGTCCAGAACTCGCCGCAGCAACTATCACCAGAACTTGGTCAGGATTACGCCCCCGCCCGGAAGGTCGCCCAGCACCTATCATTGAAAAATTAGCAGGATTTAACAATATCCTCCTCGCCACCGGACATTATCGTAACGGTGTGTTACTAGCCCCTGCAACAGCTTATGCGATTCGTGAGATGATTATTTGAGAATTCAGAAGTCAGGAGTCAGAATTCAGAAGAAAAACTGAATTCTGAATTCTCAGTTTTTATTAGGAAAGTAGCGTGGCTGTAACAGAAAATAAAGTAAAAATTGATTCTTTAGAGTGGTTTTATCGGGAAGCAGAACCGATTGGACAAAGTGATTTATTACCTGTGATCTTGCTGCATGGAATAGTCTCGCAAAGTTACAGTTGGCGTAATATTCTACCTGCTTTAGCTAGTCAAGGAACAAGAGCGATCGCACCAGATTGGATTGGCTATGGCTTTTCATCAATGCCAGAAAAACGCGATTTTGCCTACACTCCTGACGCATTTATTACAGCTTTAGAAAAATTTATTCAAACCATCAAACTCGAAAGATTTTCTTTAGTTGTCCAAGGTTTCTTAGGTTCTGTTGGCTTACAATATGCTGTGCGTCATCCTGAACAAATTGCCAACATTGCTATTTTAAATGCCCCCATTTCCACCGATGCTAAATTACCTTGGAAAATTAAACAAATGGGTTTACCATTAGCAGGTGAAATAATGACTCAAGACCCTTTATTAGTTGACCGTACCCTAGAAGGTGGTAGTCGTTATCGTATCGAAGATAAAGATTTAGATGTGTATCGCCGACCTTTTTTGAAAACATCTGCGGCTGGTAGAGGATTACTATCAACTATTCGTAATTTGCAACTCCCCCAAGCAACGGCGGAAATTACATCTGGCTTTCAAAAATGGGAACAGCCAATATTAATTCAATGGGGGATGATTGACCCTTGGTTATCTGTAGATATAGCACAAAAATTTAGTGATTCTGTACCCAATGCAGAATTAATAAAACTTAATAACGTTGGACATTACGCCCAAGAACATTATCACCAGACAATTTTAGAAGATTTATTGCCCTTCGTCAGACGTGTAGATAATTAGGCAGAAATAAATTTTGTCAAAATCGATATTATAAAAAGTGAAACCATAGATAAACACAGATAATTTACCTGTGTTTAATAAATAGCTCATTAGATGATTCAGCACAGTTTCTAATGCTATCGTAAGCAAATGTAGAGATTTTTCTGATAACTTACGATGTGTTATATCCACCTTAATGGAGATGATAATTCATGGCTTATTCTTGGTTCAAAGCATTTCATATTATTGGCATTGTAGTTTGGTTTGCTGGCCTATTTTATCTGGTGCGTTTGTTTATTTACCACGTTGAAGCCGAACAAGAACCAGAACCAGCACGCACGATACTGAAAAAGCAGTATCAAATTATGGAATTACGCCTTTATCGCATCATCACTACTCCGGGAATGTTGGTCACAGTAGCGATGGCGATCGGTTTAGTGAGTACCGAACCAGAAGTTTTAAAACAGGGTTGGCTACACTTCAAACTACTATTTGTCGCAATTTTATTGGCTTATCATCATTACTGCGGTCGCTTGATGAAGAAGTTAGCCAATGATGAATGTCGTTGGACTGGTCAACAGTTACGTGCTTTAAACGAAGCACCTACAGTTATGTTGGTGGTGATTGTGCTATTAGCTGTATTTAAGGACAATCTACCCACAGATATTACCGCTTGGGGAATTTTTGGTTTGATTATTTTTATGGCGGTGACTATTCAGCTATACGCCAAGAAACGCAAGCGTGATAAAGAACAATTAATGGCGCAAATCAACCAAGTTCCTCAAGAACAAAGTTAGACAAAAACGCCTGGGATATCTTACATTAAGAAATGTTAATAAATGTATTTGATATCTCAGGCGTAAATCAATGTCAGCAAAAGATTTAGGTAAACCCCGTCCGTTGTGGCGAGTAATTTTATTGTCTGTAATTACCGGGATGCTGTATTACGGCTGGTACAAATGGATTATTCAAGAAGAATTACGCCGTTATAACGGCTTTGGTTGGTCAGGAACCCTGAGTTTAGCACCGTTTGTTTTTGGAGTCGCAATTCCCCAAGCTTTACGCATCTTTGATCCTGATGTACCGGGGTGGTTTGGTTGGTTTTCACTGCTGGGTATTGTGTGGATTTATATTGTGCAGTTTAAGTTATATAAAACTGTGAATGAACTGTACCGCCAAGCGGGTTTAAAAGAACCCTTAGTAGTTTGGTGGCTATTTATCCCAGGATTAAATTTAATTGTTGGTTTACGACAAATCCATTTTTTAAGCCAATTTTGGGCAAAACAACAAGGTGTGGCTGTTCCAGATTATATTGCTGAAAATATTCCTTTTCTTTCTGCTAACACCAATTTTATGTAAAGCTGCACAGTATTTTACCCCTCCCTAACCCGCCACGGAGGGAGTCGGCAGAGCCGCCCAACGCAGTGACTCCCCCTTATAAAGCACAGGTGTACACACAAGTCGAAAATTTGCTGAATGAAACCGTATCCCGCCTTGAACTAAAGTTCCAGGCTCATAGCCAAAGTCCACAAAGCTTTGACTATAAGACATTTTTAGGTGAGTCATCTGAAGATGACTTTTGCTAGGCTCGGAATGAATTCCGAGGCGGGACAGATGCCCTAAACGAATATTTGTGTATACACCATAGCCTTATAATGTTGTGAGTATTAGGACTAAATAAAAATACGCTTGCGATCGCTTCATGATAAAAGATTTTTAAGTACCAATACTTAGTATCCATGAATTTGATACATCAATCGCAGTAATATTTGTGACAATAGGTAAAGTGCTTAGTTAATATAACTACATACGAAAAAGTGTATTTTGTGCTATTTAAATTCTTGTGTAACAATCAGATTTATTTGTGCTGTTAAAGATTGTTTTGGGTAGCGATCGCTAGATCATTTCATAGCATAGAACGACAAATATCATCATACATAGGAAAACTGTACGACGATATCCACCCATTTGATTTTGCTCAACTCAATTTTTCTCGATTATGTATCGATATATTAGATTTAAATGAAGGTAAATTCTATTGCACGCCTTCGTTACAGCTAAGATTTTGTTGGGTTTCACTGTCGCTCCACCCAATCTACTTTTCTGAAGTCGCAGTTCATGTTGCATACTTGTAATCTAATATCTGCAAAATTATACCAATGACAAATATTCAACACAACATACCATTTACTCAAGATAATCGGGCTTATAGGTTTCCTGTATCGGTTAAAGGTGTAGTTCTTCAGGAATCAAAAGTTGTTTTATTGAAAAATGAACGAGATGAATGGGAATTACCAGGAGGTAAGCTTGAACTTGGGGAAGAACCCGAAATTTGTTTTGTAAGAGAGATTAAAGAGGAACTGGGATTAAACGTCAAGGTAGGACATCTTTTAGATACCTGGGTTTATCAAATTTCCGAAGGGGTTGTTGTTCTAATCATTACGTATGGTTGTTATCCTGAGCCTTTTTCTGAGGTTACTCATAGTCCAGAACACAAAGATGTAGGTCTTTTTACTCTTGAAGAAATCAATTTTTTGAAAATGCCAAATGGTTACAAAAAATCTATTCAAAAATGGTTTGAACTTTCTGCTCATCAAAAAGCCTTGCAATAACTCCTAACTATAGCAATTCTCAGTTATTCATACATACTCATACCCTAACAACCATTCTTAATTTAGGAACACTCTACTGTTTGCAAAAGATATTCAATTATTTTCATTGCATTCTCACTTGGAGCTAGACGGGTATCTAATTTTAAGTGTGTCAATTCATTTAAAGGAGCGAATATTTTTTTAATCCTTTCATGCTCTTCCTCTGTACGTTCAGCGTATGTATCTTTATTGTCTCTTATACGATTTGTAATCCTATATCTAGCCAATTCACTAGGACACTCACATAAAACAATAACTGGAATAGCTTTATACTTTGATGCGTGTTCTAGCAAATTCTTCCGAAGCCAATCAAAAGTTAAGCAGGTATCAACAATCACACTAAGTTCTAAAGAGAGTTGTCGCCTTAATATTTGGAACAATATGTCGTATGCTAAACGCCCTTGTTCAGACCTATCTAATACTGATATATGCTTAATTTCATCTAAAATATCGTCCTTGTCAATTAAAGGAATTTTTAAAATTTGAGCTAATTCTCTGGCAATAAGACTTTTCCCTACTCCAGGTAATCCTGCCATCATCACAACAAACTGATTTTGTATATTATTTTTTTGAATTTTATAGTTCGTCACCATTTATCTAAAACCTATCTGAATCTGGAGTGAATTTATATATTTAATAAAGCAATTTCAGAATTTACTTGTAGAATATCTTTCTTTTGCTACTCTAGGACAATAAAAATCAAAACCAGATTTTGAACTGTAGATAGAACAGGCATTTGAGTGATTTAACTATATCAGTAAAAAAGCGTGTTGCAATTAAGATTCAGCATCTTTAGTGCGGTAGCAAGCAAGGATGCTGGTATCAAGTCATTTATATTTTAACGAAGACAGTTGCTACTAGCTTTATCTATAGACTGGGAGAATTAATTTGCCGCAGATTGAGCTTCTTGATATATGATTTCTTGGAATTGAATCATATCTTTTTGTGGGTCGGCAATGCTCACTTTCACTAATAATTGTTCACCCAAGGTTACAGAACGTCGGAAAGCCATTGGTAACTGCAAGCCCAAATCTTCTAATAAAATCAGTGCCAAGTTACTGTCTTCACGCAACCACATTAAAACTGTGACTGACCAAACTTGCTCAGGATGACGACGGAGATATTCTAACGCCCAATATCGATTAGTTTGTCTTTCTACCATTGTTACTTCTTGGGTGATGGTAGAAACAGTCATCATCACTTCTTTAAGTTGGTCGGCAGAAAATGGCAGTACTTCACCCCGTAAATGGGCTTTAAGTTGAAAATGTGTCAGCAAATCACTGTAGCGGCGGATGGGGGAAGTGGCTTGGGTATAAGTATCTAATCCTAAACCTGCATGACGGAGAGGTGTGATACTCATTTCACTCTTGGGCATACACCGCCGCATCGCACAAGCACGCACAAATCCGGCTGGCAGTTGAATTAATTCTTCTTCTGGGGGTAATTCTGGCTGGGGCTGACCGCGAAAAGGTAAGGGTATATTGTGAGTCTTGCCGTAACGCGCTGCTACTTCACCAGCAAGAATCATCATTTCTGCTACCAGTTGCCGTGATGAGGAATCATCTAAGATATCAATACTAATATCATCGCCTTTGACTTTAATCATCGCCTCTGGCATGTTGATACTGATGGCTCCTTGGTTGTAACGCCAAGATTTGCGTTTGATTGCCCAATTTGCGATCGCAGCAATTTCTGGTTCTGCTTGCACTCCTAATTCCAGCATCTCATCGACATCTTCATAGGTGAGGCGATAAGTCGGTTTAATCAAACTGGCGTGAATGCTGTAATCTTCTACTGCCCCATTGCTATTTAAAATAATCCCAAAACTCAGGGCGCAACAAATTCTCCCCTGTACCAAACTCATCGGCCCAGTCGCCAAGATTTCTGGGAACATGGGAACCATCCCTGTGGGCAAATAAACCGTACTTCCCCGCTTTCTGGCTTCTAAATCTAAGTCATCCTCTGGTTCTAACCAGCGCGTCGGGTCAGCAATATGTACCCACAATCTTTCTTGACCATCGCTGAGTGATTCCCAACTCAGACCATCATCTATCTCAGTGGTACTTTCATCATCAACTGTGTAAACCTTGAGATGAGTCAAATCCAGGCGATTTGCATCCAAGTCTGTTGTTGGGGAATCCAAACGCTGTTGCGCCACTTCTAACACCTTGCTAGGAAACTGAACAGGAATTGACGAACGACGCAGGAACAAGTTTTCATAGGGACTCCACCAACCCAGGTCTACTAATAATTGAAAAGCTCCTTGGGGGGTTCCAGGCCGCCCCAGCATATTCATCGTTTCTAAGACTGGCGCTGGAGGAGGATACGCCCTAGATAGCGCATCATATTTTACTCCCTCCCGCACAATATCAGCCATTAAAGCTGCGTATTTTTCTAATGCTTCTAGACGATGGCGATCGTGTCTTTGCCATTCTACTGCTTCACCTTTGAGTGCCTGTTCTACACGCACTAAAAATTCTTGCTGTCCCTTCGCTTTGAGGGTTTCTACTTCTATTTGATGTTTACGTTCGGCTACTTGGGCGGTTGTACGCGGTTCATAAGCATCGCCTTTTTGCTTGAAGTAGAGTTTGTCATCTGATAACAAGCAATGGGCTGCATAACAAGGGGCTGGTTCTGATTCCGAAAATAGCAGATTCGCCATTTGCGAGGGGGTGACTGCTTCTCCATCTTCCACCAATAATTCCCAAGCCACTTCTAAGCTAGATGGGTCTAAATATGGCTTGACTTCTTCCTGAAATTTCGGAATTTCCGAGGACTTGTAGGTTTGTCCGTTTACTGTATATGTAATTTGTCTTGGCGCGAGGCTGTGGGATTGACCACGCTCATCTACCACAAACCAACGGGTCTTACCATCTGGACGATCTACCACACCCAGACGGCGATCGCCTTGAACCCTAAATTCAACTAGCGTCCCCTTCTCCACAACTCTCGCACTCTTATAATTTTAGATTTTAGATTTCGGATTTTAGATTAAATAATCTCGAATCCCAGAAAATTTTATGTAGGAACCAATTTTACACTTTAATTATTCAGATTAGAGATTTTGGACTTAGAAAGACAAAGCTTTTCTTGTTAATCCAAAATCTAAAATCCCAATCTTAAAATTGATTTAGCCTTCAGCGTTGATGAACGGTAACAATGCGACAATCCGCGCCCGTTTAATTGCTAATGTTAAATCTCGCTGTTGCTGACAAGTCAGCCCAGTGATCCGCCGAGGTAGAATTTTGCCTCGTTCGGTAATAAACTTACGCAGTAAATCAACATCCTTGTAATCGATTGGCTCTCCTGGCTTAATTGGAGACAGACGACGACGATAGTAACTCATCTTTACTTGATTTCCTTGTGAACGGTATGTTTGTTGCAGTGGGTACAGAACTTGTTGAGTTCTAAGCGGTTGGTCGTATTACGACGGTTCTTCATGGTGGTATACCGGGACACACCAGGAGAACGCTTGTCTGGATTACTACGACATTCGGTACATTCTAGTGTCACGATAATGCGAGCACCTTTACTCTTAGCCATAATCTTACAAACAGTAAAGCCTGAAGAGAAATTTACACAAATGACTATCTTCGCACATTTCGTTGCAAAGTATCAACTAAACGCTTGATTTTGATATCGAGCGAGTAGCCCCGACGCGATGAAACTATAAAAGTTCTAGCGTAACGGTCATGCAAAGCTTGCCGTAACTGGGGATCGGAGAAAGCTGCACCACAGTCTATTGCCAGAGGAAGTAATAGCAGTATAGCAGTGGGATTTGCTCTCAGGTTGCCAAGGGCGATCGACACCAACAAAGCACCAAAGCCAATTATAGCTTCTCGCTTCACCAGTGCCAGCAACTCTGGAATTCTCCCTACTACTTGCCCATTTTCCACTTCTAGGATTTTCAAGTCAAAAGCCCAGCGTCCTAAACTTTGCCCTCGATTATTAAATACCAGCACTACCCGTAAAATCAGCCAACAAAAGATAAAAACTAAAATCTGGACAAATTGAATACCAAGGCTACTACTCCCAAATAGGGAACTGACTAACCAAGCACCTAAAAAATCCAACCCCAAAGCCAGACCGCGCCGCCAAATCTCAGCTTTGGGATAGTGTTTTTGCGGAATCCTTTCAATAGTCATATAAAACAGGTATTTTTATTAGATATGGAAAAATAATCTATGCTTCTATTCTTAATATTAAAGTGATGGCTGGGTGATTGCTTTGCTGAAAAAGCCTGAAATCACGCCTAATAAATATAAAAGAGTATGACTGAGGAAAATCAACCAGAAGAGGAAAAGTTTGACCCAGCAACGGATAATAGAGACTGGTCAGCAGCAGCCACAGAATTAGCTTGTTTTGCACTGGCTAGAAGTAAAGGAAAGCGGTTAGTTAAAATTATTAATACTGGAAATGAGCCGCTACCATTTATTTGTATTTTTGAGGATTAGCCAGAATGACATCTACAGGGACAACCGCTAATCAAATCCCCGTTAGCATCATCATTCCGATGCTAAGTGCTATTGATGACCGTGATTATCCGCTTTTTAAAGAATTGGAAAAAACTTTTGTCACTCAGTATGGTGTTGAAGTATGGCAAGATGTTTTTAATTTTCGCGTCTTACCAGCCCTTGACCAGCAATCTAATAAATGGCTACTACAATCATGGTGTAGCAAGGGAATTGTAAGTATTCAGGATATAGCTTGAATATTTTTTAGGTGCATTACCGGAGTCTTTCACCATGTTATCAGTTAGCGATGCAGAAGGAATTATTTTAAATTTGGTACAACCGTTAGATGCGGAACACGATATAGAAATTGTAGATTTATTGGTGGCAAGCGATCGCATTTTGGCAAACCCCATCACCAGTCAGCTAGATTTTCCCCATTGGGATAATTCGGCGATGGATGGTTACGCAGTCCGTTATGCAGATGTACAGCAAGCTAATGCCGAAAAACCAGCTATTTTAGAGATTGTCGAAGAAATTCCCGCCGGATATCAACCTAAAACCACAATTCAGCCAGGACAAGCAGCGCGAATTTTTACTGGTGCGGTAATTCCAAGCGGTGCGGATACTGTAGTTATGCAAGAAAGGACAAGCCGCGAAGAAAATCGCGTGTTTATTCAAGTCGCACCCCAACCGCAAGAATTTGTCCGCCGCAAAGCATCTTATTACCAAGCCGGAAATCAACTTTTACCCCCAGGAATTCAGTTAAAAGCGCCGGAAGTTGCTGTATTAGCAGCAGCACAATGTCCCCAAGTCAAAGTTTATCGCCGTCCGAAAGTGGCAATTTTTTCAACTGGTGATGAATTAGTCACACCAAATACACCATTACAACCAGGACAAATTGTCGATTCTAATCATTATGCCTTGGCGACTTTAGTTAAAGAAAGTGGTGCAGAGCCTTTATTATTAGGCATTGTGAAAGATAATCCTGTGGCTTTACAAGAAACCATTGCTTACGCCATAGCGAATGCTGATATTGTGCTTTCTTCTGGTGGGGTTTCTGTTGGTGAATATGATTATGTTGATAAAATTTTGGAAGATTTAGGAGCGAAAATTCATATTCGGGCTGTGGAAATGACACCAGGAAAACCATTAACTGTGGCGAATTTTCCTCAGCAAAATTCAGCAATTTATTTTGGTTTACCAGGAAATCCTGTTTCAGCTTTAGTAACTTTTTGGCGATTTGTGCAACCAGCAATTAAAAAATTAGCTGGACTTGCTGAGGGTTGGGAGGCAAAATTTATTAAGGTGCGATCGCGTGATGAATTACGCGCCAATGGTAAACGCGAAACTTATATTTGGGGAAAATTAAATTTAGTTGCTGGTGTTTATGAATTTCACAAAGCTGGCGGTACTCACAATTCTGGCAATTTAATTAACTTAGCTCAAACCAATGCCTTAGCAGTTTTACCAGTAGGTCAAACTTTAATTGCAGCAGGAGGAGAAGTGCAAGTTTTATTAATTGCTGCGGTGTAATACCAATTCGCAATTCGCAATGACGCGACGCTCGTTCCTCGCTAACGCTTCGCTATCGCAGGCTCGCTAACGCAATTAAGAAATCTAGCTCCAGTAAGACTTTCCTAATTTCTATCTGTCGCATTCTTTTCTTAAATTGGTATGAATTTTGAATTTTGACTTCCCTGCGGGGTGTGTACACATATCTAAAATCCTCTTCCCTCCTGCCTCCTGCCTTTTCCCAACTACAATTCACGCCGCCTTACTTTAATATCTGATGCGTGGGTCAACGTAAGCATTAATAATATCAATTAAAATGCTTGCCCCAACAACGATCGCACCAAAGAATACCAAGACACCTTGGACTGTGGGATAATCGCGATCGCTGATTGCTTGATATAAGCGATTAGCTAACCCAGGCCAAGAAAATGTTACTTCCGTTAAAATCGCACCACCCAACAACGAGGCAAAGGTCAATCCTAACACCGTAATTACGGGAATTAGCGCATTCTTTAAAGCATGAGAGACTAAAATTTTATTTTCTGCAATGCCTCTGGCTCTCGCTGCTTCTACATAGTCAGCACGTAGAGTTTGTTTTAAATTCACCCGGACAATACGCTCAAAAATTCCACTTAACAAAATGCCCAAAGTCAAACTTGGTAGGGCAAGATGGTGCAAAGAAGCAAAAAACTGCGTCAAATTCCCACTCAACAAACTATCAAAGGTATATAACCCAGTAATTGGTGATGGTGGCGGTAGTGTCGGCGGAAAACGGTTAGAGTTGGGAAACCAACCCAATTGCACAGAAAAAACTAACTGTAACAGCATTCCCGCCCAAAACATTGGTAAAGCATAAGTAATAATCCCAAATAACCGCCCTCCCACATCAAAATAAGTTCCTGGACGAGAAGCGGAAAGCGTACCTACCAAAATCCCAACAATCAAAGCAACTGCCATACTAAATACAGCTAACTCCACTGTCGCCGGAAAATACTGTCCGATGATGTCCCAAACATTTTGTCCGCGACTGGTTAAAGAAGTTCCTAAATCAAACCGCAGTAAGTTTCCTAAATAATTTAAATACTGCAACCAAATAGGCAAATTTAATCCTAATTGCTTGCGTAATTCTTCTTTTGCTGCTTCTGGCGCTCGTCCACCCAAAATCGCATCAGCAGGGTCTCCGGGTGTCGCTCTTAATAATAAAAATACGATAGTAATGATAGTTAAAAGTTGTAATGGTGCTAGGAGCAACCGCGAAACAATGTAATATTGTAGAGCTTTGGAACGGGACATTTTTATAAAGTCTGAATTATGAAGTCTGAAGTCTGAAAGTTAAAGGCGTAAGTGTGAATTATGAA
The DNA here is from genome assembly GCF_014696905.1 of Nostoc sp. FACHB-190. Lineage (NCBI taxonomy): Bacteria > Bacillati > Cyanobacteriota > Cyanophyceae > Nostocales > Nostocaceae > Nostoc > Nostoc sp. FACHB-190. Next base: position 69,592 of record NZ_JACJQW010000020.1, on the reverse strand, counting down.
GTCTAAAAGGTGAAAGAGAAGAGATGAAGTGTAAAAGCTAAAGCTTGCATAACCGAAAATGCAATTTGTATTTCACACTTCACACTTCATTCCCTATTTTTTGATTGTTTTATAAATCAAATTCTGAGTAGGGTCAAGCTGCACGTTACTGACACCTTTTTGAGCAAATACATAGTCTTTGTTTTGCCACAGGGGAACGTAAGGTACATCATTAAGTACTTGGGTTTGAATTTGAGCAAATATTTTCTCCCGTGCTGCGGGATTTTGTTCTTTGCGTTGTTGGTCGATGAGTTTATTCATGGTTTCGCTATAGTAAAACGAACCTTGAGTTTGACTACCGCCATCTTCACAACCTTTCGCATCAGACCCTTTTTGACAAGCTAAGAATGGTTGTACATAGTTATCAGGATCTAAAAAGTCAGGATACCAATCAAGCAATGCTGCGGGATATGAACCTTTAGAAATGTCTTTAAAGAAAGTCGGCCCTTCGACTGTATTGACTTCTAATTGAACGATACCCTCCATTTTAGTATCAGCAAGTGATTTCAGGGTTTGCGCTGCTAAACTACGAGTCGGTGAACTGGAAGGATACCACAGTGGAATTTTGACAGGATTATCTTTAGAGTAGCCAGCTTTAGTTAATAATTCCTTGGCTTGATCAAATTTACCGTCACCATATTTATCTTTAAATAATGGTTGGGAGACATTGAAAGTAGTCGGAATCATGCTGTAAAGTGGATCAGCTTGACCGTATAAAACTCGCTCATTTAATAGTTGACGGTCGATAATTGCGGCGATCGCTTGTCTTACTTCTGGTTTATCTAAAGGTTTTTGATTGCGATTTAATACCAGATAACTGACTACACTACCTTGGGCTGTAATCGCTTGCCAATCTCCCTTTTTACCACCTTCTTCTAAACTGCGAATTTGGTCAGGTTGTAGTGATAAATAAGCTACATCTACTGCACCTGTCCGAAAGGCATTAAACAAGTTAACTGGACTGGTTTGAATTTGGACATTAATACCTTGATTTACTGGTTTTTCTCCCCAATATTTATCAAATACATCCATCCGCAGTGAATCTGTACCATACTGCGCTAATTTATAAGGGCCAGTCCCAACAAATGTGTTGGGTTGGAATTTACCAGCACCCAATTGATATGCTTTGGGTGAAACTGCACAAACTCCCGAAAATGCGAGTAAAGAAGGAAATGCTGCAAAGGGTTTTTTGAGTTTAATTGTTAGCTCATTTTCACCTGTCGCGGTGACTGAAGCTACTGTATCAGCTAATAAAAAAGAAGGTTTACCTTTATTTTCAATAAATCGCTTAATACTAAACTCCATTGCTTTGGCGTTGAAGGGTGTGTCATCGTGAAACACAACTCCTTGGCGCAGTGGGATAGTGTAAGTTAAACCGTCTTGGCTGACTTTGGGTAAACTTGTCGCCAGTTGGGGTTTAATTTCTGTACTACCTGGTTCGTAAGTATAAAGGCGATCGCTCATATTAAACACTAAACCCAAAGATGCCAACTCGTAAGCATCGGCTGGATCTAATGTCCTTGGTTTGGCAGTTGTCCCAATAGTAATACGACCATCACCCCCAGGCGTATTGGTATTACTCGATGGCGTGGTATTTGCTTGTGGTCGCGTACCACAACTAATGACTAAAAATAAACACAGACAGAACAGAGAAACGAATTGAGTCAACCGACCCCATCTTCGTATAGAAAAGGGAAACAAAGTCATACCTTTGAAATTTTTTCAATTAGCGGTTAGACACTTTACTATATGTAGGATTACCACGCTTATTTTTTAACATTAATTATTGCTCTTTTTGCTTCTTTGATAGAAAATCGGCTCAAAATTAAAAAAATTCACTTTTCTTCATAAGTAATCATTCTTGCAACCTGTAACTTATATAACCTAAAAAAATATTTTTTTGGCTGTAAATACTTAAAACTTGCTGACTGAATATGTTAACTAGAGGTAATTTTCTTAAATGCTAACTATAGTATGTAGAAGTTAACTATACAGAAGTTTATTAATATTTTAGTTCAGTTATCTTAGCAAAATTCTATGAAAGCTGAGGTACTCGATAAATTCGGAAAACGAGTAAAAGAACAGAGGCTATACAGAGGAATGTCCCAGGAAGAATTAGCAGAAAAAGCAGGACTTCATAGAACATACATAGGAATGATTGAAAGGGGTGAAAAAAATATCACTCTTCTTAACATCGAAAAAATATCTAAAGCTCTGGAAATGAAAATAGATGAATTATTAAAAGATATTAGTTAAATTTATGTCTCAGAACCTACAAGAAGATACATGGATTAATGATATTCGTCAATATTGTTACTCCCTAAATATATCAATTAATGACTTATATAAAATAGTTACAGATTTAAAAGTTGCACCCATGATTCGAGGTAAAGCTTTTGAATTTTCTATGTATTCTAGATTAAAGCAGATTTTAGCTCCAGAAAAGTGGCTGGTAACAAAGCCTACAATTAATGCTCAAACAGGAACGCATGATATTGACATACAATTAGAACATAGGAAAACAGGAAAAATCATATATATTGAATGTAAGTTAGCAAAGAAAGGAGATTTTAAAGTCCTCAACCGGAATCAGGTTGGTGTTGGGCAAAAAGGTGATTATATAATACCCGTGAAGTGTATGCGTTCACGGACTACTAAAAGTGAAGATAGAGTTAAAGCAGCAGCAAATAAACTCAACATAAGCTATGATGCTTTCCTTGCTCATAGTGACCAATATCGTACATCTAATTTTAATGTTGTTGCTACATCAATTAGTAATGCTTTTTATGAGACAGGAGAAGATGATGAAGGGAACATAACATATAAATTTAGTCCCTCTGAAGAAGCTATAAAATTCATAAAAAGACTCAATCCACCTGCCAATGCTAATGAAGAAGTTTTACAAGAGTTTGTTTATAAAAAGGTGTATCTTGCTAGTTCATTAGATATAGTAGTTTCGCTCGAAACAGGTATTATCTGCGGAAAGAAAAGATGCACAGACAAACATAATTGTGGATTTATCCCGAATTATCCAATTATTAATTTTGGCAACATTCAAAACTTGCCTTATGATATTATTCCTTCTCCGAAAAACAAATGGATAGAAATAGAAAAATGCGAAGATTTTTTTGAGGAGCTAATTTTAAGAATCTAGGCTATCAAACTAATGAATTAGTATCTTTATTAATATAGAGTTTGTTAGATATTCAATATTAACTGCTTACTCTCTAAATCTGGAGACTCAAGAGAAAAATAATTAAGTATAAAAATTTCTTTTCCTTTGTAACGTTCACCTTTGAAATTATCTTGTCTTCTCTTGCCATTTTTCTGATCATCTGTTCTATTAATTGTATAATTCCATTCCTTATCATGTACTTCAACTGCCCAGTTATACAATTCTCTAATTTCATTACTGTTATCATAAGTTATAAGAAATTTTATTCTATGTTGATGTTCATACAATATTCTACATAGCCTGAGATGGTCATCCTTAGAAAATGAGTGGACATAAAATTTATCTTGATCTGCATTAAAATAAGGCGGATCAATAAATAAAAAAGCTCCATCAGGTACAGATGTAATAACTTCTTCAAAATCTAACTTCGTAATTTGAACATTTTGTAATTTTTCCGAAGTTCTTCTGATATTCCTAGGCCAGTTTTCTGGACGCATACTGTACTTTTCGCCATATCCCCAATAACAATTCTGAGGCTTCATGATACCAGAGTAGGAAGTTCTATTGAGATAAAACCATCTAGATGCAGCTTCTAATTTATCTTGCGGTTTAAATTCATGCTTATAGAATTTATGCCTTTCTTTTGTGGCAACCTCACCATCTAAAAAATTGATTAATTCTTCTGGTTGATCTCGAATAATGAAATATGTATTTATCAATAATTCATCAATATCATTGAGCCAATTATTAGTAACTTTCTCCTTGGCAAAAAATATAGATCCACCTCCAACAAAAGGTTCAGCATAATAAGAATGAGCAGGAATGTGCTTGATAATCAAATTGCGAGCATAAAATTTTCCTCCTGGATACCTAAAGGGTGAGTTTATAGGTTTATTCATAACTAAGTATATTTTTATAAATTATCTTATTATTTAGAACAATCAATATAGTATACATAGGTGTGCAATGTCAAATTTATTAACTAAAAAATTAACTAATTAATATATATTATTGATTACAAAATTGGATAGCAATGACAATCTATAATAGGATGTCAGCAATAAAAGTTAATCTTGAATATGTGTTCAATATTGTTTTACTAAAACTCGAAATATTGTCTAAATTCATATTTTTATTCACAGTGCGTGCATTTATCAGTACATAACTTAAAATTAAAAGTCAAAAAGAGAGACTAAAGATTGTGAAATATTTTTTTCTTTCGGAAGGATGGAATATTGGTAGAGTGTGGTCATCTGATGGGTTGTGGCAAATCACCGCATGGCGACGGCAACCAGATATTCAGAGGATGAATATTTGTATAGTAGAAAACAATGAATTACTCTGGCTTTATCGTACAGAAGAAGCAGTTTTAACAATAGAAGTTAAACCCTCAACCTCAGAAATTGCCACTCAAACAATCGGTCAAGTAGTACTTAAGCGTCTAATGAGTGCTGAACAGGTAATTGAACGTCTCAATACAGCCGAAGCCAAGTGTCAGCTACAAAACATCCATTTGGTGACACAGTAATTTAACTGAAAGTATTGCCCAAAAACATTCTCTTTTGAGAGTGGGGTTTAGGGGTGTAAGTGGCATAAATGAGCTAAAATCATGCACCCTTACACCCTGAAGCCCTTACACCCATTCTCAAGAGAGAATTTTTGTGCGTAAGTCTTAGAGAATTACGTAAATGAAATTGTGACGGAGATTTGTGAGAAGATAACACAGATGGAATACCGATCGCATCGATTTACCCGCTTGCAAACAATTCCATCAATAGTTACACTTTTTAAAACATTCTCATTTTTGCATGGCGATCGCGTAGACGACTACAAGGCTGCTGCCAACAAGGTTAGCTCGCTCGATTACCCGAATACCAACCCGGTATTTGCCGAGTTCTATTAGAACAAGGGAGAATTTTATGAAAAAATTCTTGGAGAAGACAAGCGATCGCAACCCCAAAAGGTAAAGCAACCGCAGCGTCTAAGTGTTGCCAAAGCCACACAGTCTGTCTTGTAAAGACTGAGCCGTGGTTAAACTCAGAACCCTGGCAATAAAAAAACTCAGAGAATTCTTTAAAAAAGCGGTCTTCGCCAATTTAAAGAACTCAGTAAATAAATTGCTTTGTAAACATAACTCTTCGAGGAGGAGCGTAGTCGATGGGACTACCTTGGTACCGAGTACATACAGTTGTTCTGAACGATCCAGGGCGGCTGATTTCTGTACACTTGATGCACACAGCCCTGGTGGCAGGCTGGGCTGGTTCAATGGCGTTATATGAACTCGCTATTTATGACCCCAGCGACCCTGTTCTCAACCCCATGTGGCGACAAGGGATGTTCGTGCTGCCCTTCATGGCACGTCTAGGTGTTACCCAATCTTGGGGCGGCTGGAGCGTCACTGGTGGCCCTGCTACCGACCCTGGTTTTTGGTCTTTTGAAGGTGTGGCTGCTGCTCACATCGTACTTTCTGGTTTATTATTCTTAGCCGCAGTTTGGCACTGGGTTTACTGGGATTTGGAACTCTTTAGAGATCCTCGGACTGGTGAACCAGCACTAGACTTGCCAAAAATGTTTGGTATTCACCTGTTCTTATCTGGTTTACTTTGCTTTGGCTTTGGTGCATTCCACCTCACCGGACTTTACGGCCCTGGGATGTGGATCTCTGACGCTTATGGAGTCACAGGTAGCATCCAGCCAGTAGCACCAGAATGGGGGCCAGATGGCTTTAACCCCTTTAACCCTGGTGGTATTGTGGCTCACCACATCGCCGCAGGTGTAGTTGGTATTATTGCTGGTTTATTCCACCTCACAGTTAGACCACCCGAAAGGTTATACAAAGCCCTACGGATGGGTAACATTGAAACCGTACTTTCCAGCAGTATTGCGGCGGTATTCTTCTCGGCTTTCGTTGTGGCTGGTACCATGTGGTACGGTAGCGCAACCACCCCCATCGAACTGTTTGGCCCTACCCGTTACCAATGGGATCAAGGCTACTTCCGTCAAGAAATTAACCGTCGTGTACAAGCCAGCGTTGCTGGTGGTTCAAGCTTGTCTGAAGCTTGGTCACAAATTCCTGAAAAACTGGCATTCTACGATTACGTTGGTAATAGCCCCGCCAAAGGTGGTTTGTTCCGTACAGGCCCTATGGTTAAGGGTGATGGTATTGCTCAGTCTTGGCAAGGTCACGCAGTATTCACAGATGCTGAAGGTAGAGAACTGACTGTCCGTCGTCTACCTAACTTCTTTGAAACCTTCCCCGTAATTTTGACCGACAGCGATGGTGTTGTCCGCGCTGACATTCCTTTCCGTCGGGCAGAATCTAAATATAGCTTTGAACAAACTGGTGTCACCGTTAGCTTCTATGGTGGCGACTTAGACGGTAAGACCTTCACAGATCCTGCTGATGTGAAGAAATATGCTCGTAAAGCTCAAGGCGGCGAAATCTTTGAATTTGACCGCGAAACCTTGAACTCTGACGGGGTATTCCGTACCAGTCCTAGAGGTTGGTTTACCTTTGGACACGCAGTATTCGCTTTACTGTTCTTCTTCGGTCACTTATGGCACGGCGCTCGGACAATCTACCGAGACGTATTTGCTGGTGTAGAAGCCGACCTAGAAGAGCAAGTCGAATGGGGTCTGTTCCAGAAAGTGGGTGATAAATCAACCCGCCGTAAGGAAGCCCTCTAATTATTTAGTGCTGAGTAATGAGTAATGAGTTCTGAGTAAAATCCTGAACTTAGCACTCGGAACTCAGCACTCAGAACTTTAAGGAGCTTTTGAAATGGAAAGCGTTGCATACATTTTAATTTTTACTTTGTGCATAGGCGTTCTGTTTTTTGCGATCGCCTTCCGCGAACCTCCCCGCATTGAGAAAAAAGACGAGTAGTAGGTTACTATTACCAAGCTTTCAACACAAAATATCCGCCGTTAGCTATAACGGCGGATATTTTAATGAATATTTAGAAGGGTATCAGGGTTTTGATCACATACACCCCTTCACCCTCAAACCCTTGATTTTTAGTTTTGCTGCCTAAATCCTACTTATGGCTGATAGCCAAATGCCATTATTTATATGATATAATCTTCTATCTGGAAGTTGATATGTGTTAACACTAGCTTTCTACGCTAGGATTAATAAGGGACGTAAGCGTATACTGGTCTTCAGTGGCTTACACAGGCATTATCATTATGTCACAAAACTTTACGGAGACTAGAACCAGGAACAAATCAGCATGGTCAATCAGAACATAACCGCTACAGAAATTGGATTTACTCACGAAGATTTCGCTGCTCTACTTGACAAATACGACTATCACTTTAGCCCTGGAGATATTGTACCAGGAACGGTTTTCAGTATAGAGCCGCGCGGCGCTCTGATTGACATCGGTGCTAAAACAGCAGCATATATCCCCATACAAGAAATGTCTATCAACCGGGTAGATGCCCCGGAAGAAGTTTTACAATCAAACGAAACACGGGAATTTTTCATCCTCACCGATGAAAACGAAGATGGTCAGTTGACCCTTTCGATTCGCCGTATTGAATATATGCGGGCTTGGGAGCGTGTACGTCAGTTGCAAGCTGAAGATGCAACTGTTCGTTCTGGTGTATTTGCGACAAACCGTGGTGGTGCATTAGTACGGATTGAGGGATTACGTGGATTTATCCCTGGTTCCCACATTAGTACCCGCAAACCCAAAGAAGAATTAGTGGGTGAAGAACTCCCCTTGAAGTTCTTAGAAGTAGACGAAGAACGTAACCGCCTAGTTTTATCTCATCGTCGGGCGCTGGTTGAACGTAAGATGAACCGCCTCGAAGTTGGCGAAGTAGTAATTGGTACAGTTCGCGGTATCAAGCCTTACGGTGCTTTCATCGACATCGGTGGTGTCAGTGGCTTGTTACACATCTCGGAAATTTCTCACGAACATATCGATACACCTCACAGTGTGTTCAATGTCAATGATGAAGTGAAAGTGATGATCATTGATTTGGATGCTGAAAGAGGACGGATTTCTCTGTCTACCAAACAGTTAGAACCAGAACCCGGTGATATGATTAAAAACCGTGATTTGGTTTACGATAAAGCTGAAGAAATGGCAGCTAAATATCGTGAGCAACTGTTAGCTAAACAACAAGGTATCACTGCACCTCCGACTGAGGAAGCTGTAGCTGAAGAAGAGATTCCAGCAGCTATTGAAGAAGAAATTCCCGTAGCTATTGAAGAAGAAATTCCCGTAGCTATTGAAGAGTAAGATTAATAGATAATTGCATTCAATTTTGAAAAAAGAGGGATATCCCCTCTTTTTTTATGACATTTTTTAAACGGGGTGAAAAATTTTGGCAACTATTCAATGTAAAAATATTACTTTTGATAATATTCAGGCGATTTTTTTTGACAAAAACGGTACTTTAGAAGACTCAGAAGTTTATTTGCGATCGCTGGGACAAAAAGCAGCCAGAATTATCGATGCTCAATTTCCGGGAATTGGCGAACCTTTATTAATGGCTTACGGTATTGATAGTAATTCCCTCGATCTGGCTGGTTTAATGGCGGTAGGTAGTCGTCGTGAAACTGAAATCGCTACAGCCGCCTATATTGCTGAAACTGGTAGAGGATGGTTTGAATCTCTCAAAATCGCCCGTCAAAGTTTCCAAGAAGCTGAAAAATATCTCGAAGCATCCCCCGCACCCCTGTTACCAGGGAGTTTGGAGTTATTACAGTCTCTATCTGCGGCTGGACTGAAACTGGGGATCATCTCAGCAGCTACTACAGCAAAAATACAAGCCTTTGCCACTCGGTACAATTTGGGTGATTATCTTCAAGCGCAAATTGGTGTGGATGATGGCCCTGGTAAACCAGATCCAACTTTGTTTTTACAAGCTTGTGAAGTGGTAGGAGTAGAACCAAGCACCGCACTCATGGTTGGCGATGCGGTTGGCGATATGCTTATGGCAAAAAACGCCAAAGCCGCAGGGTGTATTGGGATCACATGGATTGGTAAATCAGATCATGTCCAAGGTGCGGATGTGGTGATTAATCAACTGAGTGAAATTAAAGTTTTAGAGTAAAGTGCTGAGTGCTGAGTGCTGTAAACTGCGCTCAACCCTCTTTTAGTAAGCTGATCGAGCATTGAGCGTTCGCGTAGAGTCTCCCTTGGGGAGAAGTCGAAATGCGTCTTCTATGTATATCCACCTACTTATAACTCAATACGGTTCAGTTGAGGTGATGAGAGTTGATTTCTCAATTTCTGCTCTACCTATCAGACAATGAGCAAGATTTGGGGGATTCTCCCCCACGCCCCCGATTGGGGGACGGTTGCGTCCCCCAAACCCCCTCCAAAATCATTTTTTCGTTTTTTGTTGAGTTATCATTCGCTGGTTTTGTTGTAATTGAGTTTTCTTATCTGAACCGTATTGACTTAAAACTCTGATTTGATTTGAACTCCTGCCTGAACCGGGTCGAAATTTGGGGGAAAATGGGTATTGCGATCGCAGTCTGCCTTGTCTAGCTTTGTACCTTGAAGATTGGCTTGGCGGAGATTGGCTGACATTAATAAAGCACCCCGCAAGTCTGCATCTGTGAGGTCAGCTTGGGAAAGGTCACAATAACTGAGGTCACTTCCCCGAAGATTTGCGCCTCGTAGATTAGCTGTACTTAAGTCCGCGTAACTCAAGTCAGACCCTTTGAGATTAACACCTTGTAAGTCAGCATCAGCAAGTTCCGCCCTCTCAAAATCCCGTTGTCCCTCAGCATACTTTTCTAAAAGAGTAGCCACCGCATTAATTGGCTGTTGATAATTGACTTCAGACATAAAACAGCCTCAAAGATTGTTGATTCAAATTCATCATAAAACTGCTGATGCCAAAAATCACCAGAGGAATTGCATCAATTTATCAAATTATAGTAATAGTAATTTACAAGAATATTCTCTATCCTCACAAGTTCCTCAAATTTTTTTTATAAGTTCAAAAATAAACAATCATCGCCTTTCCTCATCTGTTGAGGTGCAAATTTATCTGTGTCCATCCGCATTCCTCTGCGGTTAGTTTTTTATTTTCATCACATTGTAAATTGACAAATTTATCATTAATTTTGAGTGCATTAAAGCAAACGAAAAAAATGAATGCAACCGTCATGGTGATTGGTTATGGTAATGACTTGCGGAGTGATGATGGCATTGGTCAAAGAATTGCTGATGAAATTGCCTCTTGGCATTTATCGGCGGTGAAATCCTTAGCAGTCCACCAACTGACACCCGAATTAGCTGATGCTTTAGCAAATGCAGAATTAGCAATTTTTGTGGATGCTTATGTACCTTCAGAATCTTTTGATGTGCAGGTACAATCGCTTTCACCTGCTGTTGATCATCCGATCGCCGGACATACCGCCGATCCCCAATCACTGTTAGCCTTGACTAGAACTCTTTACGGCCATTGTCCGCCTGCTTTGTGGGTGACAGTTCCCGCAGTTAACTTTGAATTTGGCGATCGCTTTTCAGAAGTCACCGAAACCGGCAAAGCGATCGCCCTCGGCAAAATTATGCAAATCTTAGACAAGTTTAAAAATTTCTGGATGAAATGAACCAGATGTGGAACTCAAGCATAGACTGAAAGCAAAATGTCTAATATGGACAGGGAATAGGGAATAGGAAAGAAGCTTTGTCTAAATGTACTGAATTTTTTACCCAATCAAATCATACTCCCATACCAAAATAGCTTTCAAGAAGACTATTCCCACTCACTACTCCCTACTCCCTACTCCCACCCCAATTTACTTACAACTCAGCACTCAGCACTCTCAAGGAGGATTAATGCAGAAATCTCTCAAGCCCACAAGCGATCGCGCCTTTGATATCTTGCAGGCAGAGAAGCTTAATCCTCTTGATGCTATCTTTGCACCCAAAACTGTAGCGGTGATTGGTGCTAGTGAAACACCAGGGAGTGTGGGACGCACTCTCTTGTGGAATTTAATTACAAATCCCTTTGGTGGGACTGTGTTTCCCGTCAATCCCAAACGCCATAGTGTATTGGGAATCAAAGCCTATCCGAAAATTGCCGATATCCCCGAAACTATAGATTTAGCGGTCATTGCTACACCAGCACCAACAGTTCCGGGGATTATTGCTGAATGTGTTGCTGCTGGGGTAAAAAGTGCGATCGTCATTTCTGCTGGTTTTAAAGAAGCTGGTGCGGCTGGTATCGCTTTAGAACAGCAAATTCTCGCCCAAGCTCGTCGCGGTAACATTCGCATCATCGGCCCGAACTGCTTAGGCGTGATGAGTCCCCTGAGTGGGTTAAATGCTACCTTTGCCAGTGCAATGGCGCGTCCGGGCAATGTTGGCTTTATTAGTCAAAGTGGGGCTTTATGTACGGCGATTCTAGATTGGAGTTTTCAAGAAAACGTCGGTTTTAGTGCCTTCGTGTCCATCGGTTCGATGTTGGATGTGGGCTGGGGTGACTTGATTTACTATCTCGGTGATGACCCCCGCACCAAAAGTATTGTGATTTACATGGAATCTATTGGGGATGCGCGGTCTTTTATTTCTGCGGCGCGAGAAGTTGCCCTCACCAAACCGATTATTGTGATCAAAGCCGGACGCACAGAAGCAGCCGCCAAAGCCGCAGCATCTCATACAGGGGCATTGGCGGGAAGTGATGCGGTGTTAGATGCAGCTTTCCGGCGCTGTGGGGTATTGCGGGTGAATAGTATTTCTGACTTATTTGATGTGGCGGAAGTGTTGGCAAAACAACCGCGTCCCAAGGGGCCAAGGTTGACCATTTTAACGAATGCAGGCGGGCCAGGAGTTTTGGCGACCGATGCGTTGATTGAAGCCGGTGGGGAATTAGCGACAATTTCACCAGATGCGATCGCAGCTTTTGATCAAATACTCCCCACTCATTGGAGTCATAACAACCCGATTGATATTTTGGGGGATGCTGACCCCCAACGTTATACCCAAGCTTTAGAAATAGCAGCCACAGATCCTAATAGTGACGGCTTGTTGGTCATTCTCACACCCCAAGCCATGACCGACCCCACCCAAACTGCGGAACAATTGAAACCCTACGCCCAAATTCCTGGTAAACCAATTCTTGCCAGTTGGATGGGTGGTGCAGAAGTCACCGCCGGCGAAACAATTTTAAACCGTCAATCTATTCCGACTTATCGCTATCCAGATACAGCCACACGCATATTTAGTTATATGTGGCAATCTAGCTATAACCTGCGGGGTATCTATGAAACTCCCGTTTTACCCACAGTTGATCCCCAATCAGGGATACCAGACCGCAACTTAGTTGCAAATATTATCGCCTCTGCGCGTCAAGATGGACGAACCATTCTCACCGAGTTTGAATCAAAGCAAATATTAGCAGCTTACGGCATTCCTGTTGTAGAAACCTGCGTGGCGACAAGTGAAGATGAGGCGGTGAAATGTGCTGAAAGTATTGGTTATCCCGTAGTTGTCAAACTGTATTCTCATGTAATTACCCATAAAACCGATGTCGGCGGTGTCCAGTTAAATCTGCGGGATGCAGAAGCAGTCAGACAAGCCTATCGCCTAATAGAATCTTCGGTGCAAAAGAAAACTCCCCACTCCCCACTCCCCACTCCCCATTCCCCACTCTTCCTCGGCGTAACAGTACAGCCAATGGTGAAAACCGATGGTTATGAATTGATTATTGGTAGTAGCCTTGATACCCAATTCGGGCCAGTGTTGTTGTTTGGTGCAGGGGGACAGCTAGTCGAAGTATTTCAGGATCGAGCGATCGCCCTACCTCCCCTAAACACAACTTTAGCCCGCCGGATGATGGAACACACCAAAATTTACAAAGCCCTCAAAGGCGTGCGGGGAAGGCAAAGTGTAGATATGGCAGCCCTAGAACAATTGATGGTTGCATTTAGCCAACTGGTAGTAGAACAACCTTGGATTAAAGAAATTGACATCAACCCCTTGCTGGCTTCGCCAATGGCAAGAAATGGAAATAATTCTCCCCACTCCCCACTCCCTTCATTAATCGCCTTAGATGGCCGTGTTCTCCTCCAACCACCAGATATTACAGAAGAACAACTACCCAAATTAGCCATTCGTCCCTATCCCACCCAATACATCGACAACTGGACAACGAAAAATGGGATGTCAGTTACCATCCGTCCCATTCGTCCAGAAGATGAGCCGTTAATGGTACAGTTTCACCAAACCCTTTCCGAAGAAAGCGTTTATTTTCGGTACTTTCATCTGATTAAATTGAGTAAACGCATCACTCACGAACGCCTCACCCGGATTTGCTTTATTGATTACGACCGGGAAATGGCACTGGTAGCAGAACATCAAGACCCCGAAACCGGAATGCGGCAAATTTTAGCAGTTGGGCGATTGAGTAAACTGCACGGTACAGATGCGGCGGAATTTGCGATGATTGTGAGCGATCGCTATCAGTGTCAAGGTTTAGGTACAGAACTTGTTAGGCGCTTACTGCAAGTTGGTCGTCAAGAACACATCGGTCGAGTTACAGCCAATATCCTATCTGATAATTACGGAATGCAGCGAGTTTGTGAAAAATTAGGCTTTCATCTGCAACCCACCAGCGACCCCACTGTGATGCAAGCGGAAATTGCTTTGTGAGTCATGAGGTAGGCGCAAATACAGCATTTTTGAAGTAAGTGAAGTGTACTGTGAGTAATGAGTAATGAGTAATAAGTAAATTTCTGACTCATTACTTATTACTTTTTTCAATATTTTGCAAAGAGATGAGGCGCTACCAATAAAAAAGCCCCTAGCTTCATACATGGGGCTTTTTTGTTTTTCAACTGTTTATGGTTCAATACGGTTCAGTTAAGAGAATAGTAGGTTGGGTGTAGCGATAGCGTAACCCAACATTCTCAAGACTCTGTTGGGTTCCGTTCCTCCACCCAACCTACACCAGAATTGCTTTTTAGTCTTAACTGAACTGTATTGGTTTATGGTTTACAAATTTCAATCTTCATTTCACCTGGTAAATGCTTGGATAATCAAACTTTAAGCTACTTCTAAGAAATCTCTCTCTGATGGATTTTCTGGGAAAAATACAGCAGGTGATACCTTGAAAAATTCTGCCAGCTTTTGGATATGTTCAACTGTTAATTTTCGCTTGCCGTTCAGTATATCAGAAACAATTGATTCAGTTTTAAAAATCGTCACTAAATCTTTCTGTTTGAGATTTAACTCCGCCATTAAAACTTTGATAAGCTCTACTCCATAAATATCAGGAACTAAATCTTGTTGCTGTTCATATTCATGGATTAAAATTCCCAAGAGATTCAAATAATCTTCTTCTGACTCAGTTAGCTCTCCTTTATCAAGTAAATTATCGATAACTGTTTGAGTTTTTTCTAAATCTTCTTCAGATTTTATGGGTCGTGGTGGGAAAGATGTGAGCAATTCTGTGTAGCTGGGGTTGTGATCTAACATTTCGTCATTCTGGCATTATTCGCTTAATAATTTAGAACTAGAATTAATAGTACCTCTAATTAAGGTTAGCTATCAAACCATTCGTCATTTTTCCATTTATCTTTATCGTATTCAGCATGAGTTAAAAACTCACGAATATATATAGCTTTTGTCTTGTAGTTAATACAGGTTATTAGCCTATACTTATTGCCTCCAATATTAAAAATGACGAAGTTTTTAACTTGATCAGGTGCAAAAACAGAAGTAGCTATGACATCAGCAAAACTATTCCAGTCTTGCACTTTTACAAGCTTCTTCCAGGCTTGTATGCTAGGTTCAGCATCGGGATATACCGCCGCTACCACAAGATGTATTGATAAAATTCATTTACTTCTAACTGGTGACAAATGGTGTGAGTACTTATTTTTTGTACTTTCTTAAAGTATCAATTACTCAAAATGTGAGTAAATATATCTTGATAGGGATGGGTGACAGTACATTTTATTGGTAGTTTTAGTGGCAGGCAGCGAAGATTAGGGTATTGAGGGGCAACTTGACCTACTGATAAAATTCATGCGATCGCCACACTCAGATTAAAACTAACAGAGTATTTCAAGCCACCCTTGGATCTGGGGGGAAAATCGGAAAATAATCAGGAAGAAAATCCAGTGGCTAAACATCAGTCCAAACAGCAAGTAGCAAAAGTCGCTAATACAGAGACAGAGCTTACAGCAAACTCTTTTGGGATGCAGCTACAAGAATTGCTGAAGCAGAAAAAATATCGACAAGCATTGGAAGAAATCAAAAAAATTCAGCGATCGCACCCTGAAATAGAATTTACTCCCAAAGAATCAGAAATTTGGTTGCTGCGGGGACAGCAGGAATTTGACAAACAAGATTTTAAACAAGCAGAAAAATCTTTTAGCCGCGCCTTGGAATTAGGTCTGGTGGGAGATGCTCACTACTGGCAAGCTAAATGTTTGTTGGCGTTGGATCAGTTGGATGCAGCACTCTATTTACTCCGCGATGCTTTTGAAGCCGGTAACTTGATCAAAGACTACAACATTTGTTACCTGAAACTCCTATTGCTCAAAGGCGATATCGCCACAGTCGAGCAGTTAATTGACAAACAATCTAAACGCTTTAGTGCGGCTCAACTCCATTGGGTACGCGGTGTATTGGCTTTGAAGCATGGACAGCCAGAAACCGCTTTGACATCCTTTCAAAAAATTAAGCGTCCGGTTACGCCTGGGGATTTACCAATTGCTTGGATTATTTACAGTCAGCAAATGATTGGTAATTGGAATGCGGCGGCGAATCTTTTAGGGTTAAAGTCATCGGGATATATCTTTAGCAAACCAAAGTATTTAGAAGATCCCATTTTAGAGCGATTGGCAACAGCCCAACAGGCAAAAACCGGAGAACTAGCTGTAGAACAACCCGGAAATTTAGAACGAGATAATCCTAAGCTTCAAGATGCTTTATTTGCGTTGGCGATCGCTAAATTAATTAACGATGGTAATCATCATGATGCTGCCCATGTGTGGCTACGTAGAGACAAGCATTCCACAAACTTCCCAGAACTGGAAAGTCTGCGGAAACCATTGTTAATTCTGGCTGGTCAACAAGCCATGACTCAAGGGGAAACAGACTGTACAGAGCTATTTTGGCAGCCTTTATTAACAGAAAAACCCTTTAACCCCCAATTAGCAGTCAACTTATTGCAAGTTTTAAAAGCTAATCACTCTTACAAAGAATATCAACGTCTGTTAACTCAATTTTTGCGGTGGCTGGAACAAGAAGGAAAACAAAAACCCCAGGAATGGCCTGACACCCGCTTAAACCCAACCTTAGCCCATCTGCACTGTTGGATGGCAGATGCTTACATGGCATTAGACCGTGACCGTGCTGCATTAGGCGCTTTGCAACAAGCAGAACGCATTTGTCCCACATCGCCAGAGTTAATCGGACGCAAAGGATTAGTTGCAGCCTCAGAAGACAATTATACAGAAGCGATCGCACTACTGACCCAAGCCATTGAAGGTGGATGTCGGTATAACGAAGTTTACGGGATTCTGCTGGCTTCTTGGAAGGAAGTAGGAGACAAACAAGCATTTAATGAAGCCCGTCGCCGTTTTGGTAAGCATTTTGGCGACTTTAATGTTGAAAATGAAGTCGAAATCTCACCTTGGATAGATGCGCTTTCCACCTTGAGCTATCCCTTATTTAGTCGTTTTGTCCAAACAGAAGATGAAAAAGATCCGGCTATCGGTGCTTGTCAAATCTTTGTCGAAGCAGTCCAAAGTCTGCCAAATTCTGGTGGTCGAGTTTCCTTAAGCCAAACAGCCGCAACCAAGAAATGGAATGCTTTATTAAAAAAATTATCGGGTAGTGAACAAATTCCAGTATTGCAGGCGATCGCCCTTGCTATTACTCTGTTTGCTAAACGGGAAAAAGGCATCGCTGCACTCATCACCCAATATCAGCAAAAATTGATCGACCTATCAATAGAATACCCAGAAGCCAGAGTAGCTAATTTAGTAATCTTAGCCGTCAAAGAAAATACTCCCAAACGATTAGAGTATGCTGTGCAGTTCTACCTCGATACCATGCCTCAACCAGGCAATGCCTTAGCCAATATTCAACTGCAAGCACGGCGTTTTGGCTGGATTACCACACTCATTCCTTTCCTAGATGAAGCACTGCGACGAGAACCACAAAACCCATTATTGCTATTAGCAAGAGCTACTACCTACCCACTTAATCAGCCCAAATATGAACAACTCAAGCAAGAAGGATTTGAAATAGCTCGTCGCCTACAAGATGCCAAAGCATTACAAGCATTTCGGGAAGAACAAGCATTTTTGTCTGCTAGAGAAACTCAAAGCATGATGCCAGACCCAGATAAATTTGACAATCTGAATATGTCAGATATGGAGGATTTATTAGAAACAATGCTGAAAAAATTCTTTGGCAACAAAATACCTGAAGCTGAATTTGAAAGAATGCTTCCAGAACTCAAGAAGATGATGTTAAATGAAATGCCTGATTTTGCAGATGATGAAGAAGATGAAGACGATATAGATTTAGATTTGATTTTCAGAGGCTTACCATCTAAACCTAAAAAGAAAAAAGGCAGAACCAGAGGCGGTTTTTCAGAATTATTTTAAATAAAACAAAATCTACTGCATACTTATGACTTCCCACTACGAAAAATTAGGCATCTCACCAGCAGCTACACCCGCCCAAATTAAAGCAGCTTATCATGCAAAATTGCGAGAATTTCCGGCTCATAGTTATCCCCAAGAATTTAAGGAAATTCGAGAAGCTTACGAAGCAATTCGGAAAGGAGAAACAACTCAATATGAGGATTTCTTAAAAATACTTCCCCTAGAAGCCGAACTGAATCCAGAAATATTAAAACAAGTGCAAGAAAAAGCGATCGCTCAAATAGAATTTAGTATTGATGATTTAATTCGTGCCACTTTTTAACAGTTAAAGAAAAGGCAGGAGGCGTTGGTTCGACTGCGCTCACCAACCAGAGGTATTTTGTTTTTTCCATCAACTTATACCAATTCGCAATTAAGAAATCTAGCTCCAGTAAGACTTTCCTAATTTCTATCTGTCGCATTTTTTTCTTAAATTGGTATTACTTACAGTTATCAGTAAACAAGTTAACCAATGACTAATGACACAGAAGCTTTATTTGCTCAATTTTTAGATTATTTACAATCAGAACCAGGATCTCCTGATTATTTAGGCGAACCACCAGAATCAACTTATGCTTTTGATCCCTATCAAATGGTGGCAGAATGGACGGCGCTACGCCATGAAATCAAGCAACAAGGTAAATTATTGCGTTCTACTCAAGAAACTCTTCAGCAAGCCTTAGAAGTAAATCGCACCAATCAAGAACAACTGCAAACAAGTCTAGAAGCCAGCCAAAAACAGAAATTAGCTCAAGTTGAACAACAACAAGAAAAACTCCTCAAAGAATTACTGGGGATTATGGATGCGTTAGATCAAGCTTGTGCTTACTGGCAACAAGAATTAGAAGTATTATCTATAACATCAAACTCAAAACCTGCTGTTAAAAAAAGCTTTTGGGACAAGCTAGGAGAATTATTTTCTAGTCAAAAAACCCAAGATGAATTGTCTGAAAAAATACAAATATCAGAGCCGTTGACAGAGATGTTAACTAGTAATCAACAGGGAGTAGAGTTAATTAGGCGATCGCTTTTAGAAATACTCCGCCAAAGACGTGTTGTTCCCATCATTGCAGAGGGTAAATTATTTGATTCCCAAATCATGTATGCCGTGGGACGGCAAGTCAAAACCGATGTGGCAGAAAATACAGTGATTCAGGAAGTAGTCAAGGGTTATTTATGGGGCGATAAAATCCTACGAGAAGCACAAGTGATTGTAGCAACACAAGTAATACAAAAAGCCTGAAGTGTGAAGTGTGAAATGAAGAAAACAGTATGGTGCGATCGTGCTGCATAGCCTATTGTCCAGAACTGGGAATAAATGCTCAGGAATTGCCATTTACAAATGAATTTTTCAAAAAGCGTATCAAAAAATACAGTTTTTTAGGTAATTGATTATAAGGTGTGAAGGTAATTTAGTTATGACCAACTTTTTTAATGATCAGACTTTTGCCAGAGGAATGCTTGAGGATCTGAAAGTATTCGCTGAGGAGGCTGCAAAACAAGCAGTTGAAGCAATACTTAAGCCCTCTGCAAATCCTCAAGAAATAGCAAATGTGCAGAGAATTGCAAGCAGCATGAGTGCCTTGAACTGGATATCTCGGCTTGGCTTAGTTATAAGACTAGCGGCGTAACACTTTTAACGAATCTAATGTCTAGACGAGATGATTTACATTTCTCTGTGCGCCGCACTCTCGAAAAAGATGGCTGGACAATTACAGATGATCCTTTGATTTTGGTATTGGAGCAAACCCTTTTGAAAGCTGATTTGGGAGCCGAGAAATTTTTCACAGCAGAAAAACAAGGGCGTAAAATTGCCGTTGAAGTTAAAGATTTTGATGCTGTGTCCGTTATCAGTGAACTCGAAAAAACAATGGGACAACTTCAGCTTTATCAATGGGCATTGGAAGAACAGGAGCCAGAGCGTCAGTTATACCTAGCCGTGAGTCAAGAGATATATATTAAGCATTTTCAAAAACCGATTTTTCAGTTGGTTGTCCAGCGTAATAAAATTAACTTATTAGTCTATGAACCAAGCAGAGAGGTAATAATTCAATGGATAAAACATTGAATTATGCAGATATTCTAAAAACAACGGTACAAGAAGCAACAATCAATCAACCTCGTTTACAAGCACTCAAACTTTATGCTGTTTGCGATACCGAATCAGGTCATTTTCTGGTTCTAGCTACGGGTTGGGATAAACAACGTTGGATTGATAGCATTTTGTTTCATGCACGTTTAGTAGAACATCAAATCATTATTGAAGAAGATAACTTTGAAGAAAGCTTAACCCAGATACTCATCGCTAAAGGTATCAGAAAAGATGATATTGTGATTCATTTGCAGCCTGCTATTCTATCTTGAGAGGTGCGATAAATTTTATGAAAGCAGTTGGTATTGATTTAGGTACAACCAATTCCGAAGTTGCAATTGTCGAAAACGGACAGGTGCGGGTTTTGCCAGGGGAAGATGGCGACTTGATTTTACCTTCCTGTGTGGGATTTAGCGATACAGGAAAATTACTAGTAGGAAAGGAAGCACTGCGTCAGTATGCAGCAGCGCCCGAACGTACTGTGAAATCAATTAAGCGGTGGATGGGAACTGACCACAAAACCACTTTCGGAGATAAAGAATACTTACCTCATGAAATTTCCGCAATTATTCTCCGCGCTCTGAAACAAAGGGCTGAGAACGCTTTGGGTGAAACAATTACCCAAGCAGTAATTACAGTTCCAGCTTATTTTACAGACGCACAACGACAAGCAACCAAAACGGCTGGTGAGATCGCTGGTTTAGAGGTACTGCAAATTATTAACGAACCAACGGCGGCGGCTTTGGCTTATGATTTGCGTTCTGAAGAAACAGAACGGGTTGTAGTTTATGACTTGGGTGGTGGCACTTTTGACGTGTCGGTGGTGGAAATTACAGGGGATGTCACAGAAGTACTAGCTAGTCATGGTAATAACCGTTTGGGTGGAGATGATTTTGACAGACTGTTGCAACTGCATTTAGCAGACTTATTCCGCAAACAGCATGGTGTGGATGTACCAGATGATGCTGCGACTCAAGCGCGTCTATTACGAGCCGCAGAACAGGTAAAAATTAATTTGAGTTCCCATGCTTTTGCCACAGTCAGGGAAGCTTTTTTAGGTAGTAAAGGTAAAACCGCACTGCATCTAGAAACAGAAGTTGCACGAATAGATTTTGAAAAATTGATTCGTCCCTTATTAACAGAAACCTTAGAGGCCATTGACCGCGCTCTTTCAGATGCTAATTTAGCACCAGAAGAAATTGACCGGGTGATTTTGGTTGGTGGTTCTACACGCATTCCCCTAGTGCAGCAAATGATAGAAGAACATTTGGGGCAAACTCCGACTGATGGTATTCAACCAGACCTTTGTGTAGCATTGGGAGCAGCTTTGCAAGCTGGGGTACTGGTGGGTGAATCTGTAGATGCCATTCTTGTAGATGTGATTCCCCATTCTCTGGGTATTGCGGCGGCTGTACCGACACCAATGGGAATTATGCCTGGATATTTTAGTGTGATTATTCCGCGCAACAGTGTTGTCCCCGTTTCGCGCTCTCATGTTTATTCCACGTTGTTTGATGAGCAAGCAACTGTAGAAATTGAAGTTTTTCAAGGGGAAAATGCGATCGCAGAGGAAAATGTACCATTAGGTTCCTTTAAAGTGGAAAATCTACCACCCAAACCCGCCGGCGGGATTCAAATCGAAGTTCACTTTGATTTTGACCTGAATGGTATTCTGACTGTCACCACCACCGAAAAAGGTAAAGGACAACAAGGAACATTAGTAGTAAATCATGCCGGGATACAAAAACTTTCTAGCCACGAACTCAAGCAAGCCAGGGCAGATTTAGAGTCATTGTTTGAAAGTGATGAAACAATTGAAATTTCTGGGGAAAATATCAGCGATAACGCCGAAATTTCGCCAGAATTAACAGCACTTTTAGACCGCGCTCAACAAGCACTACTAACAGTAGACGAAGCACAACTAGAAGAATTACAAGAATTATTAGAGCAGATTGACAATGCGATCGCTGACAATAGTCCAGAACTAACTCAATTACAAGCAGAGTTGGAAGACTTTCTTTACTACGCCAGTGGTAATGAAGAATAGGCGGGAGAAAATAAAAAAGTATGAAATGTCCTGTTTGTGGTGCAGTTTATCGTCCAGTTAGAGGAGGAGAGCAAATACAAGCCTCCCCCACTCCCCAGGCTTCAACTTGTAGACGCTGCAAAGCCGATTTATCTGACTTGTTACGTTTGTATGACCAAGCAATTTGGCATCACAAACAAGCACTGGATTTATTGTCACAAAAACGTTATTCCGAAGCAGCAACATACAACAATCAAGCTCTAGCTCTACACTACAGTAATGCAGATTTTCACGCCTTAGCAGGTAAATTATCGGCATTGCAAGGCAAATTTCGAGAAGCGATATCTTCTTGGCAACAAGCACTCAAATTTGATTCACAAAATGCTGTCGCTGATCATTGCTTACAACTGATGACCAAGATAACGGAAAACTACTACAAGCATCCCATTTGATTCCTGAAAAAATCTCAGTAGCCGTTTCACGAGCGATTGTTAAGCTGAACAGGCAGTTTTAATTTGACCGAAACGGCGATCGCGTTTTTGGTAACTTAACAAAGCTTGATGAAATGCTTCGCGGTCAAAATCAGGCCAGAAAACATCAGTAAAGTACATTTCTGTATAGGCCATTTGCCACAACAAAAAATTACTCAACCGCATTTCTGCACTAGTCCGAATTAGTAAATCTGGTGCTGGTGTAGCTGCGGTGTAAAGATATTGTTCTACAAGGTTTTCATTAATTGCGTCTAGGCTGATTTCACCTTGTTGCACCAATTGGGCTATGTGGTGACAGGCTTGAGTAATTTCGTGACGACTACCATAATTCACTGCCACATTAAAGTGAATAACTTGGTTATTCAATGTTTCTGTCATTGAACGTTGCATTTCGGCTTGCAGAGATACAGGCAAAACTGATAAATCACCAATAAAAGAAATTCTCACCCCTTCTTGCTGCATCTGGGCTAACTCGCTGCGGAGAAAGCGTTCAAATAAAAGCATCAGAAAATCTACTTCTTCAATGGGACGTTGCCAATTTTCTGTAGAGAATGCGTAGGCTGTGAGAACTTTGATTCCCCAATCTTTACAACAGCGTAATAGTTGTTTGAGAGTTATTGCACCTTGGCGATGTCCAGCGATGCGCGGTAGTCCGCGACTAGTCGCCCATCTACCATTCCCATCCATAATTACAGCGATGTGTTGGGGAATTTTTTCGGGGTTGAGGTCTAAAGGTAGGGAGTTCATGATGGTTTTGCTAAATAAAAGGAGAGTTTCAAGATGCCAATATGTTTTGTAAATACTCTGGAGTCAGGCTGTTGTGCCACTTCCAGAGACGGTGCATCGTATAGGAGAAGGTGAAGAGTAGGGTGGCTTTATTGGTGGGTGTCCAGGCGTTCCAGTTGAGTGTATTCATCATCCGGCGTAGAGTACGCATCAAGTTATTGCGTTCGTAGCTTTGCGAACGGGTTTTGATGAGGGTTGTGCTGATGCGGATGAATCCTGTATCGGGAAAAGTCCAGACTCCGAAGCCCCAAAATTTAGTCATGTGGTTGATTTCATCCTTGGCGAGTTCTTCCAGCACATCTTGGAGTGCGCCTGTTGTGTGCGCCATCAACCACAAGTAAAGACAAGTTGCACCATATTCTGTAGCGACGCGGTGTAAGCCGTGGCGATATAAATCTTCGTGCGGATCATCTGTAGGGATATAGCCTCTAACGGTGCGGTGCTTGGGGATGATTTTTTCACCTGTTAATTGGGTGTAAACCTTGATTAATGCGGGTGTATGTTGGCGTTCTTCTTTTTCCCACAAGCCAATTTCTTGCAGTTCACCAGTTTCATTGACTGTTCCACCCACAAACCGCCCCATTTGGGGATGTAATTTATCTAAATATTGGCGACTGGTTTGGGTATAACCGCGAATTGGTGCTTCTGTATCCATTGCACCTATCAAAATGGATAAAAATACTTCTGGTTTGATGCCAATAATTTGACTATGGTTAATAGCTTGCCAGTCAATTGGCTTCCAAGGACGCGGTTGGGGATGAGTAAATTGTCTGGGTAAATCTTCTAGGCGTTCCTGTAGCTGTTCGTCCGCTACATAGTTATCTATCAGTGAACAAAGACGCTGCTGTATTTGCCAATAATTAGGCACAGTATAGCTTTTGCCTGCCAAATCTGCTGCTAATGGGCTGGTAGTATGAACCATATTTGTATGTTTTCAACTCTACGCCCAATAGCCTAAGCGATCGCACTTTATTTTGTCAGTCGGCTAAAGTCGGGTTAAAAGTCGGACGGCTGAGTAATGAGTGATGAGTAATAAGTAGTGAGTAATGAGTGATGAGTAAATAGGGATTACACAAAATTATGAAAAAATCTACCGCAAAGTTCTCGGTGCGTTACGGCTTACGCCTAACACACCCTACTGGACTCATAACTCATTACTTCTATTTCAGCATTGCTGAAACAACTCTCCAAGTGTTTTCACACTCCCATCTGGTTTAGCAATAATCTCTACAATCTTATTGCGGGCGGCTGGTTCAAAGAGTGCTGCAACCGAAACTTGGGCAACTTTTTGGCGCGGAATACTACCATCGAATAATGTATCTGCGCTCTGCATCACGATAGCATCAGTATTATCTTCGTTTTTTAAACCGCCAGGTCGCACAATGGTATAGGTAAGACCACTTTTTTGAATGTATTCCTCGGCTTGCTTTTTCCAAACTAAAATCAACCAGAACAAATTTAAAGGATGGAATAGCAGAGATGTACACAAGGAAGAAACTAAAACAAAATGTTCAATTCCCTTGGCTTTAGCAGCATCTACTAAATTTTTTGTACCTTCAAAATCTACTTTATATGGCCCAGTTGGATCAAAACTTGGTTTTGCCCCAGTCGCACACAGCAATACAGTACTATCTCCTAAAGCACCCGCGAGACTATCTGCTTGCAACACATCACCAGCCACTAACTCCACATCAGGAGGCAAAATTGCTTTAGCTGTCTGGATATCCCGTACAAACGCCCGTACAGGAATGTTACGCGCTACTAACTCTTGGACAATGCGACGACCTGTTTCACCTGTAGCCCCAGCAACAAAAGCTTTCATAAAAACAATACCTTAAAAAACTAGTATGTGATTTATCCGTATTTTAGTAATTTCATAAAGTTTATGACAGAATGTTAAAGTTTCAGCCAAAATAGAATTTTGCCTACGAAATCACCCAAGTCACCTGGGAATCATAAACCTAGCCAAACGCCATCTCAGAGGGGAATGCTTGATGCTTTCAACAAACGGCGAATATCAGTCCTTAGATATAAAAGAAACTGTTTTACCTGTAGAAGCCAACTTAGTAGAAACTGATCATGTAGTTTCAGATACAAATTTTGACCATCAAACCCGATTTTGTGGTTGCTACAGCGATTACATGGAGATGTATGCTCCAGTAGATCAAGTTGCGGAATATCTCAATGCTCATTCGTCGTGGTTTGTACGTTGTGCTGAACCAATGAAGGTACAACCACTAGGAGAAAACGGCTATGCTTTAATTATTGGTCGTTTTGGCTCTTTTGGTTATGAAGTGGAGCCGAAAGTTGGTTTAGAACTTTTACCACCAGAAGAAGGAATATATCGCATTCGGACGATCCCCATTCCTGACTATCAAGCACCTGGTTACGATGTAGATTATCGAGCATCAATGCAATTAAAAGAGTATCCCAATGATGATACGGCGATTTCCAGTACGGTGACGCGGGTTGAATGGGATTTAGATTTAAAGGTTTATCTTCACTTTCCCAGATTTATCCAACGATTGCCCCAGTCTCTCATCCAATCTACAGGCGATCGCTTACTAAATCAAATTGTTCGCCAAGTCTCTCGCCGCTTAACCCGCAAAGTTCAAGAAGACTTTCATCAGTCTTTGGGCATACCTTTTCCTGCTAATTCTAAAAAGAAGCGTTGAATCAACTAAAGTCTGAAGTATGAATTATGAAGTCTGAAAAAATAATTTTAGACTTCATAATTCATTTGACTGTTAACTAAGCATTACTCAAAATTCTTTGTACAATCTGCACGCCAGTAATAGCCTGCCAAGTAAATAGACCTAAAATCGCAAAATTTAACAATATATGCGTGATTCTTGCCCAATTTGCGCCTTTTTGCATAAAAGGAGAGAGGGAAGCAGAAAACGCTACTAAACTAGTCATTCCTAGCCCCGCCAGTAAGTGCGGCCCGACAAATAACTTGCCGTTGTTAATATAGGTAACAGCCATCCCACCAACTGCACCAGCTACCATCAAAGCTAAGATGATAGACCCCATTTGGTAGTGTTTGATGTTAAATTTGCCTTTAATCAGTTCTTTCTTTTCTTCACCTTGAGCGTTTCTGGTACGCTGTACTTGCAATCCCAAATAAGCAGCATAAAGTGAAAGCGCCAAAAGTACCCACATGATTAGCGGGTGGAAAAAGTTAAGCCAGTATTTCACCACGGGAGACAGTTCCAGACTCATTGTGTTCTCGCTCAATTCTTAAATCTTAATAAAAATTAGCACAAGTTTAAGGGTAATTCTTAATTCGGAGTTCGTAATTTGTAATTAATTAGGCGTGATGGACTGGGTACATTATCCCGCGAAGAAATTTATTTCTTCGCCAATAGCTAAAGTCAGATAAATCTGACTAGGACAGTATTTCATTCCGTTTCAACGGACTTGTGCTATGAGACTGAGAATTTATTCTCAGGCGGGATATGGGGTAGATGTAGATTCTCAATACCAGCCTATTGCAAAAGTACTTAAAGAATTTCAAACTATAGATGATAAAACCGCCTGGGCAGGATTTGATTCATGACGGAAAACAACGATGTCTTGCTGCTGAAGGCTGCGAAAAGTGGAGATATCAAGCGGCTGAGTGAGATTTTAGCGGCTGGTGTCAATATAGATGCGTGCGATCGCGATGGGACGACGGCATTAATGTATGCTGCTAATTTAGGCTACACCGAAATTGTGCGATCGCTTTTAGATGCCGGGGCAAATATCAACTTACCCAGAAAACGCTATGGTTTAACAGCGTTGATGTTGGCTGCAAGTAATAAACAAACAGATATTGTGCAGCTTTTAATATCTAGAGGTGCTGATGTTAATGCTATCAACGAAGATGGCAGCACCGCCTTAATGGCAGCTGCACTCAAAGGTTATATAGAAATAGTCCAAATATTACTCGCTGCTGGCGCGAAGGTAAATATTGCTGATAAAGATGATGACACTGCTTTGAAATTGGCAGTCAAACAAGGACACCTCGCGGTTGTGCAACTCGCATCACAAAATGATGCAGATGTAAATATTCAAGATGAAGATGGCGAAACACTGTTGATGATTGCGGCGGATGTGGGAAATTTAGGAATTGTCCAAGCATTGTTAGCGGCTGGCGCAGATGTTAACTTACAAAACAGCGATGGTGGTACAGCATTATTAGCGGCGGCGGCGGCTGGTAATAGTGCGATCGCTTCTGCTTTACTAGAAAAAGATGCCCAAGTGAATCTGCAAGACAAAGACGGTGAAACAGCATTACATATTGCCGTTGTGGAAGGACATCTTGAGGTAGTGCAAGTTTTACTAAGCCACGGTGCAAATGTCCAACTGAGAAATAACTTAGGCGACACACCCATATTAGTCTCTGTATTGCAAGGACACAGCCAAATTCTCGAAGCCTTGCTGCGTTCTAGTGCAAACTCATATCGAGAATTAGAAATTCCTTTAATGGCCGCCATATCCTTGGGACACACCAAAACAGTCCAAGTATTATTAGACTATGGCGCTAATCCCAATACTTTAGGGAATGATAGCCAGACAGCATTACTCAAAGCTGCTAAACGCAATGACATAGAAATCATTCAACTGTTAGTAGCCAAAGGCGCAAATGTCAATTTTCAAGACATAGCCGGAGCCACAGCATTAATGTGGGCTGCCTCTGGAGGCTACACTAAAACTGTGCAGATATTACTCCAAGCTGGTGCAAACCCCAATTTAAAAAATCGTGGTGGTTATACAGCTTTGATGCTGGCAGAATTTAACGGCTATCAAGATATCGTCAAACTTTTGCAAACAGCCGACGCACAGGAATAATTTTGTGTCTGGTGAACACTATTTTGATCAAGGTTGGGTGGAGGAACGCAAACCGACATCACTTGATAAACGCTATATTTTTAATTTGCATTAGGTATCGTAGGAACGATAATGGGTTTTGATTTATCTTTGTGTAGTTGATTCTCGGCTTGATTACGTGCAGCGATCGCCTCTTGATAATCTGGTTTATATTTAATAGCTTGATTATAAGATGCGATCGCTTCTGGATAGCGGTTTAAATTGAGTAAGGCATTGCCTCGGCTGTACCAACTTTCGTAATGTTTGGGATTGTAGCGTAATGCTCGATTATAAGCTGCGATCGCTTCTGGATATTGCTGCAAATTGTATTGAGAATTACCTAAACTGTACCACAGTTGCTCATCGTTGCGTTTAATACTGGCGGCTTTATTATATGCTGTGATGGCTTCTTGATAGCGTTGTAATTGATGTTTCGACCACCCAAGATTATACCATGCTTGGTAATTATCTGGGTCATTTTTAATGACTTGATTAAATGATTCTACGGCTTCTGCATAGCGGCGTAAGGTAATCAAAACGTTACCTCTAGATAACCAAGCTGGATAATAACTGGGCTGATATTGTACTGCTTTATCATAAGCTGTAAAAGCGTCTTCGTAGCGGTTTAAATTTACCAAAGCATTGCCACGATTATACCATGCTTGGTAATAATCAGATTTAATTTCTAAGGCTTTGTCGTAGGCTGCGATCGCTTCATCATAATTTTTTAAATTTTGCCATGCCAAGCCTTTACTATACCAAGCTTCGACATAATCAGATTTTAAATCTATGGCTTTATCGTAAGCTTTAATTGCGTTATCGTATTGCTTTAATTCGCTAAATACTTCACCCTTCGCATTCCAAATTTCTGGGTAATCATCATGGAGTTGTAAAGCTTTATCAAAAGCTGCGATCGCTTCAGGAAATCGTTGTAATTTTTGTAAAGTAAAACCTCTACCACTCCAAGCATCTAGATAATCTGGCTGAATTTGAATTGCTTTTTCATAAGCCGCCAAAGCAGCATCATATTGTTTTAATTTAAATAATGTCTTACCCTGGCCATTCCAGCCTTGAGCATAATCCGGTCTAATTTCTACTGCTTGTTTATAGGCAGATAAAGCATCTTGATAGCGTTGCAATTCAAATAGTGTATTTCCTTGTTTGGATAATTCTACAGCATTGTTAGCATTAATTCTATTAACCACAAATAATGCAGCTATACCAGTGATAGTTAAAAGAAAAATCGCCCACAATAACTTGATCAATAAATTTTTACTATGCTTTTTCAGGTTGAGATTTTTTTGTAAAATTCCTGGAGATATATTGATGGTTTGCTTTTCCGGCTGAATAAGGTTTTTTAAAGCTGCTAATGCTATTGTTGCTGAAGCATAACGTTGCCGAAAATCATAACAAACCATTTTATTTAAAAATCGCGCCAAATCTGGCGAAACCTGCACTTTATTTTCCCAGATAATTTCATTCGTTTCAGCATCTTTTTCTAACTCTTCAGCAGGTATTCCCGTCAAAGCTTGAATAGCAATTACACCCACTGCATAGATATCACTGCTAAATTTTGGTGTACCTTGGGCTTGTTCGCTAGGGAGATAACCAGGAGTACCAATAGCAACGGTAGCCTTTGTTTGTCCTTCGGGCGTTACTACTTGGGTCGTAATTTGTTTGACAGCCCCAAAATCAATTAAAATCAATTTGCTATCAGCGTCCCGGCGGAGTAAATTCCGGGGATTGATATCACGATGAATGACATTTTGTTGATGAACAAATTCTAAGATTTCGAGTATTTCTTGTAAGAGTAAGATAACTTGGTCTTGACTCAGAGTTTTTCCGGCAACTAACTCTTTACTTAAATCATGACCGGGGATAAATTCTTGAACAAGATAGAATTCGGCATTTTCTTCAAAATAAGCTAACAGTTGAGGAATGCGATCATATATGCCTAGTTTATACAGAACTTGCGCTTCT
Source organism: Nostoc sp. FACHB-190 (assembly GCF_014696905.1). Classification (NCBI taxonomy): domain Bacteria; kingdom Bacillati; phylum Cyanobacteriota; class Cyanophyceae; order Nostocales; family Nostocaceae; genus Nostoc; species Nostoc sp. FACHB-190. The sequence continues at coordinate 39,514 of NZ_JACJQW010000020.1, read as the reverse complement.
GTATCAAATAACCGCCTAGCTATCTCTAAGGTGGCTGCATTGCTAACTTGGGGTTTGAGTTGTTTGACAACACATTGTGGTGAACCAGGAAGTTGAGTATCACAAGCTACAAAAGTTTCACCAAATCCTCCACCTCCCAAATAGCTAATAATTTGGTATCTTCCCACAAGTGTGTTTCCCAACATTTTTGTTTGCCTAGCTAAATGCAACGCAGTCTGATTCCAATATTGCCACAGGGAAAAGTGTGAAGTGTGAAGTATGAAGCATGAAATTTTGTCTTGTGGCTAAGTACAGGAGAAAAAATCAGATATTCTCAAAAAAACTATCGATTTGGATAAGTTGTGGGAGATTTTAATCACTAAACATTTGGACTGCATAAATTTGGCCATTTTTGCCAACAGCTATACCATAGCCAAATTTTTTATATTCACGTCGCAGGAGATTTTGGCGGTGACTATTGCTGTACATCCAACCGCGTTGAAAATCTTCGACTTTACCGTAAGTGAAACCTAAGCCTTGCACACTATCTTTGATAATATTTTCGCCCACTGCCACACGTCGATTACCGCCAACTTGAATGTAGCGATCGCGGGGATTTTTCCCATCTAAAGAAATATGATTAAAATACTGCCGATCTAGCATATCTTGGGCGTGGAATTGTGCGGCGAGTGAGAGTAAAGAGTCGGCTGTTAAAGGTTTTAACTTATTTAAAGTGCGATCGCGATTGACTAATTCTAAAGCAAACTTTCTTAACTCTGGCTCAGAACGCAACTGTTCGGCATTCCAAATGGTAACTTGCGGTCGGCCGATTTTCCAATCAGCACCACCATTACCGTTATACAGACCTTGTTTGAGTAGTCCAAAGGGAGAAAGTTCTGTCCAAAAATAATTAATATCGATTGGATCTCCCCGCAAAGCCTGACGAATAAAATAGGTAGTTGGTCTAAATGCCAAAATCAGCATCAATAGAACAACGTATTTCCACCAAACGTTGACTTTGCGTTTTGTATCCATTGCCTTGATTTAAAATGAGCGACGCACAAACTACTTAAACAGTTTTACATATACCTATTAACCAATTAAGTAACAATTTAGCACTGATGATTGCTTGATAGCGATCGCAGTATCAAGGAGGTAGGAGAAAATCGCCATATTCAGGGATTGAACCCTGAGCGCAGTCGTTCGCGTTAGCGTCTCCGACAGGAGAAGGGTTCACCAGGACACATATTTCCAAGTTAATCCCAGAATTCACCCAAAGCCGCCAATTGGTCACGGTATTCAATCCGAATGACCCAATCTTCAGGCCATGCAGCCATTCCTAAATATGCTCCAGCAAAAGCACCTGCTAAACAAGCAATTGAGTCAGAGTCGCCTGCGGTGAGTGCAGCACGTCGTACTGCGGCTAACGGTGCTTCTGGAAAAAACAAAAAGCATAATAAACCTGTAGCAAAAGCTTCCTCAGCTACCCAGCCTTCGCCTATAGCCAAACAGGGGTCAATATCGCGCTTGGGGTTGACTAATGCTGCATCCAGACGGTCAAGCACTGCTAAACACTCATCCCAACCACGACTAATAAATTCTGTTGGTGTATTAATGCCTGGACGCTGCCATAAATTCCCCAGCCAATCAGCATGATAAACTGAACGCTGACTTAAGGCATAGTTGCGAAGATAAGCAGAACATTCTTGCGGTTCACCGCCCTTGACAAGATAAGTAATTGCTGCTGCGGTTAAATCAGAAGCTGCCAAGGCAGTTGGATGACCATGCGTTAATGCGGCTTGAAATTGAGCCACCGCCGCGCGGACTGTATCATCTGTGGGTAATAAACCTACAGGCACAACACGCATATTCGCACCACAGCCTTTAGAATTTGGCCTAGTTGCTTGCTGCCAAGGTAAACCTGCTTCCAAATATTCACAAGCCTGTAAGCAAGTCATTCCCGGAGCGCGATTATTGTCGGGACTGTGTAACCACTCCACAAAAGTACGTCTAAGAACAGGTTCCAAATTAGCTAAACTCAAGTTTGCAGCATCAACCTCAACTAAAGCTTGTGCCACTGCCAATGTCATTTGTGTGTCATCGGTGACGCGTACAGGATTACCCACAATTTCTTGCGGCCCATTTGGCGGAAAGCGACGACGAATTTCTTCCACACTTAAAAATTCTGTAGCAGCACCCAAAGCATCACCACAGGCAAGCCCAAATAAACATCCAGAGGCACGACGCATAACTAACATTTTTTAATTACATTTTTAATACATAAACCCTACAAAATCTACCCTTACCTAAGTTAAAAATTCAGCACCAAATTTGTCTGTTTCAACTGGGTGTAAGGGTTTAAAGGGGTGAGCGTATAAGTTTTTTGAACACTTACACTCTTTTTCCAACCTTTGATTTTATTTTCTTAGGTAACTCCTATAAGTATCCGCATTTTGACTGAATTTATTAGCCCAGGAATCCTTTTATAGCTCACTAATTCTCTGTATCTCTGGAGTTAATGTTGTTTAAAGACGGCAAACACCACATGGTGATTACGGTTCACCCTAATTACTCAATGTATTAATTCTCATAAATTAGACGAAGTGAAAGCAAATTAATCCATGAACCAACTAGACAAAACTTTAAAATTAACCGTCCCAAAGCAGGTTCGGGAAACCACCCTTCATGGACTGGCTATACAAGCTCAGTATATATATCAGCAGAAATTGGGGCTATAACCCCAACACAATCGAGCTAAAGGTCATCAATGCTGAAGTAACTGCTTTCATAAAATCAGTTGGTTCAAGATTTAGTCCTTATATTCCCATTCATTCATTTGTAGTTATACGGAGCCAGCACCTAACATGGCAAAAGTAGTTGGAATTGACTTAGGAACAACTAACTCCTGCGTGGCAGTGATGGAAGGTGGTAAACCCACGGTTATTGCTAACGCAGAAGGTTTTCGCACAACACCATCAGTAGTAGCATTTGCGAAAAATGGCGACACCTTGGTAGGACAAATTGCCAAGCGCCAAGCGGTGATGAACCCCGAAAACACTTTTTACTCAGTTAAGCGGTTCATTGGTCGCCGCTTTGACGAAGTTACTAACGAAGCTACAGAAGTTTCTTATAAAGTGTTGAGCAGTGGCGGTAACGTCAAGCTAGACTCTCCTGGGGCTGGTAAACAATTCGCTCCCGAAGAAATTTCCGCGAAAGTTCTGCGTAAACTCGTTGAAGACGCAAGCAAATATCTGGGTGAAACTGTTACCCAAGCTGTAATCACTGTTCCTGCTTACTTCAACGACTCTCAACGCCAAGCTACCAAAGACGCTGGTAAAATCGCTGGTATTGAAGTACTGCGGATTATCAACGAACCTACCGCCGCTTCTTTGGCTTACGGCTTTGATAAGAAGAGCAACGAAACTATCCTGGTATTTGACTTGGGTGGTGGTACATTCGACGTATCCGTCCTAGAAGTCGGCGACGGCGTATTTGAAGTATTAGCAACCTCTGGTGATACCCACCTTGGTGGTGACGACTTCGATAAGAAAATTGTGGATTTCTTAGCAGAACAGTTCCGCAAAGACGAAGGTATTGACCTCCGCAAAGACAGACAAGCACTGCAACGTTTAACAGAAGCTGCTGAAAAAGCCAAAATTGAACTTTCCAGCGTGACTCAAGCGGAAATTAACTTACCGTTCATCACCGCTACCCAGGACGGGCCAAAGCACCTGGATACGACGCTGACTCGCGCTAAGTTTGAAGAACTTTGTGCTGACTTGATTGACCGTTGCCGTATTCCTGTAGAGAATGCGCTCCGCGATGCTAAGTTAAGCAAAAATGACATCGATGAAGTTGTCCTCGTTGGTGGTTCTACCCGTATCCCCGCAGTCCAAGAATTGGTAAAACGAGCTTTGGGTAAAGACCCTAACCAAAGCGTTAACCCTGATGAAGTGGTAGCTGTTGGTGCTGCGATTCAAGGAGGTGTATTGGGTGGTGAAGTTACAGGTATCTTGTTGTTAGACGTAACACCATTGTCCTTGGGTGTAGAAACCTTGGGTGGTGTAATGACCAAGATTATTCCCCGCAACACCACAATTCCTACCAAGAAATCAGAAGTATTCTCTACTGCTGTTGATGGTCAAACCAACGTAGAAATTCACGTCCTCCAAGGTGAACGGGAATTTGCTAACGACAACAAGAGTTTGGGAACTTTCCGCCTTGATGGTATTCCTCCCGCACCCCGTGGTGTACCTCAAATCGAAGTTGTATTCGATATTGACGCTAACGGTATCCTCAACGTTACCGCTAAGGACAAAGGTACTGGTAAAGAACAGTCCATCAGCATTACTGGTGCTTCTACCTTAGATAAGTCTGACGTTGACCGGATGGTGCGCGAAGCAGAACAAAACGCTTCTGCTGACAAAGACCGTCGTGAGAAAATTGACCGCAAGAACCAAGCTGACTCTTTAGCATACCAAGCTGAAAAGCAACTGCAAGAATTAGGTGATAAAGTTCCTGCTGCTGATAAAGCCAAGGTTGAAGGTTTGGTGAGAGACCTGCGGGAAGCTGTTGCGAAAGAAGATGATGAGCAAATCACCAAGCTGATGCCAGAATTGCAACAAGCACTGTTCGCAGTTGGTAGCAATATCTATCAACAAGCTGGTGGTGCTGCGCCTGGTGCTGAACCTCAAGATGGCGGTACTTCTAGTTCTTCCGGTGGTGGTGATGATGTAATTGATGCAGATTTCACTGAAAGCAAATAATTCTCCCAATATAGTAGGGAATGATGAGAAATTCCCTACTCAGTATTCCCATCCACGCATTCGCCTGGGTGGGGATTTTTTTATGTGGGGATTTGGTATGGCAGATTTTACTTGGGAAGACGATCAGCGAGTGATGGTACGTCAGGGCGATCGCAATTTGTGTACTCTGAATTATGGTCAGCAAAGTTTCGCTTGGCGACAACGGTTGACTGGTTCCTCCTTTAGTGTTCAGGGTGTGGAGTTACTTCAATTTTCGGCGGAATGTGAAGCACTGTTGGGTTTAGTTAGCTCACAATTAGAAATCCCTGGGGAAAGTCATTTTGCGAGTATAGGTTTAGGTCAGCCTTTTTTAACTGCGCGTGCTGAACAGATGAAATTAAAAGTTGCTCATCCAGAAGTTGTCGGACAAAGGGTAGGCGAAGTGATTTATCGGTAATCCCAAATCGATATGAAGCAGCTCATAATTCAATCAGGTTCAGTTAACGCTAGATTTATAAGAAATAAACGCAATAGGTTAATTAAATTCTTAACTTATCGACGTTTATCGGCGTGTATCGACGGTTAAATATTCTTACCTGAAGCGTGTTGGCAGGTCATTAGCCTGTGAAGGTGATCACTTAGCTTGTCGAAGTGCAAGCTTTGTTTGTATAACCCCAGACTTCCAGTCTGAGGGGTTTATTAAATAAATCCATTTGGTTTGGGAATAATAAGTCCACGGTAGAAAATCCCAGACCAGATATATATGTTGAATGTAGTAGTTGGCCATAGTAATGACCCTGATTCTTTAGCTGCCATTACTGAAGTTATAGAACAATGTCAAGCTAATTTAAACGGAAAAATTCCGCAAGCTGGGATTGTATTTGTGGCAATTGATTTTGACTATGCACTCATATTGCAAACAATTGTCCAAACTTTTCCGGGAATTGAATTAATTGGTGGTACTAGTGATGCTGAAATTTCTTCATTATTACAATTCCAGCAAGATTCTTTAGCATTAATGCTCTTTTGTAGTGATGAAATTGAAATTCATGCTGGCCTAGGGAAGAACTTATCGCAAGACCCTATTTTAGCTGCTCAACAAGCTGTAGACCAGGCAAAATCCAAAATTAAAAACTTGGCTGTTTCTCAGTTTTGTTTGGCTTTTCCTGAAAGTTTAACAGTTGATGGCGTAGCGATTGTTGAAGGCTTAAAACTAGCTTTGGGCAAAGATATTCCAATTTTTGGCGGACTGACTGCTGATCAATGGCAATTTCAAAAAACCCATCAATTTTTCCAAACCGAAGTTCTCACTGATGCTGTACCTTTATTGATTTTCTCTGGTCAATTATTGTTTTCTCAAGGAGTTGCTAGTGGTTGGCATCCTATAGGTAAAAAGGGCAAAGTTACCAAGGTTGATAAAAATATTCTGTATGAAATTAATGGCAAACCCGCATTAGAGTTTTATCATCATTATTTAGGTGGTCTACCTCCTTCTGGGGAATATCCTTTAGCGGTATTTGAGTCAGAAAGTGAAGATTTTTATATGCGTGCGCCTAGTATTTATCATCCCGAAAATGGCAGTATTCTTTTTCTGGGAGAAGTACCAGCAGATGCTTTTGTCCAAATAGCACAAGCTAGTCGTAATGATATTTTAGGTGCAGCTAAAACCTCAATTACCAATGCTTTAAATAATTATCCAGGGAAGCAGCCAGATGCAGCTTTGTTTTTTTCTTGTGCGGCTCGGCGACTATTGCTAGGTACACGCGTAATTGAAGAATATCAACTAGCTCAAGAATTTTTGACAGCAGCCATTCCAGGTTGTGGTTTTTATACTCATGGTGAAATTTCGCCGTTAAATGATGGCGGCGAAACCAGACTGCATCATGAAACTTTTGTCACTCTTTTAATAGGAAGGCATTAAATCATCATGCCATTAGAACATGAGCAAAGAATTAAGGAACTAGAAAAAGCTAACCGTATTCTCCAGAAAAAACTAGAGCGTTCTGAGTCTTTAAGAATTGCTTTAGAAGAAACTAATGAAAAGAAAGAGGCTTTATTTCTGAATGTAATTGATGAATTGCGGGAATCACAAAAAACTTTAGAACAGCAAAGCCGAGATTTGCAAGCAACTTTAAAAAAATTACGTGCTATGCAAAGCAAATTAGTAGAATCTGAAAAGATGTCAGCTTTAGGAATTTTAGTAGCTGGGATTGCCCATGAAATTAATAATCCTGTGAATTTTATTTACGGTAACATTAATTATGTAGCTCAATATGCTGATGATATTTTAGAACTGCTACAATTCTATCAAGAATCTTATCCAGAGCCAAATTTAAAAATAGCCAATAAAATCAAAAACATGGATTTAGACTTTATCAAGAAAGACTTTTTACAAGTTCTAAATTCTATGGAAATTGGCAGTCAGAGGATTATTGAAATTGTACGTTCTTTACGTAATTTTTCCCGCTTAGATGAAGCAGAAGTGAAAAGGGTTAATATCCATGAAGGTATTGATAGTACTTTAATGCTGCTGCAAAATCGCCTCAAATCCCGACCCAATTACCCAGAAATTACCGTTATTAAAGAATATGGCGATTTACCAAGGGTAGCTTGTTATGCAGGTAAGCTGAACCAAGCCTTGATTAATATTCTTAGTAATGCTATCGATGCTTTAGAACAGAAAATAGATTATCTCCTGCACAGTTATTGTCCCACAAATGGGATAAGTACACGACCAATATTAACTTTTAATCCTACAATTAAAATTACTACAGAATTAGTCGATAACTGGATTGCAATCCGCGTTAGTGACAATGGGATAGGAATTGATGAGAAAATCGCTGAACAAATATTTAACCCATTTTTTACTACTAAACCAGTGGGTAAAGGGACGGGTTTAGGACTTTCGATTAGCTATCAAATTATTGTTGAAACTCATCAAGGTCAAATAGATTGTAAGTCAATTCCAGGTCTGGGTACAGAATTGATTATTATGATTCCTCAACAACGATTGTAGTTTTTATCTCAACATAATATAGCATGATTATTTGAGATATGAATACGATATTCCAGAGAGACAAGGTAGACACGGAAGACAAGGGAGATAGATGTTGATAAATTATTTATGATTACTATAATCATAGCAAAAATTCTTTTCTGGGATAATCAATAACTTCAGATGTCTTCTGTATCTTCTATGTTTTGAAAAATGCTTTCTATATCCTGCGCTCCATGAAGAATACGAACAATTTCTATATCTTGTTCCATAGAACGATAAAAAATCAGGTAGTTTTCTACCGGAAAGCATCGCAAAGAAGCAGCTAAATCAAAGCGCGGCTTTCCTAGTTGCGGAAATTTAGCTAACTTCGGAAATTTCTCTCTGAGCTTATCAAAAAGTTTATCAGCCGCCTGTGGATTTTTTTCGGCAATGTAATTCCAAATATTTTCAATATCTTGTATTGCCTGTTGAGAAATCTTAAAGCGGCTCATAGTTTGCTGTTATCAGCTAACTTTTTTCTTCCTCGTGCAGCAATTTCTCCAAACAACGTAGAAATGGAGTCTTCATCATATTCTGTATATTCGCCATTCTCTAATTGCTCGATTCCAATAGCAATTTCGCGCTTTAAAGCTTCTAGCTTGAACTTTTTCAGTTCTGTTTCCATTTGTTCGAGTTGATCAATCATCTCCTGAAATGCTTGTGCTTCCTGCACTACAACCTCAGCTTTACCGTTTACTGTTAGCACCAGTGGTAATTTTGTGGCTTTTATACGTTCTACGTAGTCTTTAGCATTGCGCTTAAAGTCTGTAAGAGTGTGGATATTCTCAAGATTAATTTTATTGACCATAACATCAAATAAAGTGTTTTATAGATATTATATGAAATGCTCAAGCAAGGTCAAAGTTGATAAAAAATGTAAAAACCCAGTTTTTGCCAAGAAACTGGGTTTAGAGATGAGTAAATGATGATTCTACAACCAATCTCGATAAGCAGAGATTTCATTGACACTAATTTCTAACGGCCCACCTTTACCAAAGGGCGGATAGACTCTGATTTTGGCATTAGTTGTAAATCGTTCTAATCTATTACCTAATTGGGGAATATTGCTGACTATATGCCAGTAAGATACAATGTCAGGGCAGTCAATTACTAACATAATTTTTGCATTTTTATCAGTAAGATACCACTGACAGTTATTGAGTAAAGCTTGAGTAATGCGATCGCAACTATAATAAAAACATCTGCCAATCGATTGCTCTAGCTCTGAGTGCAGCATTCCATCCTCTTTTGTGACCTGAGTTGGTGGTAAGTCATCGGGTGGAAGCTGGTTTAATTTAGACATAATTGCGTACCTCTTGGTTGTAGCACTGCAAACTGTCGATGTTTTTTTGCATATCAAACGATGCGGGTTTGAGTGCTAATGTACCTAGATTCAATTCGTCCTGAAATTTTTTGATTTTGTCTCGACAAGTAATCGCATCACCAATGATTGAATTTTCAATCAAATAGTCTTCGTCAAAACAAATATTTGTCCGCTCAAATGGTTTATGTCCGGTGGAACTATTCTGCATTACTACTGCCGTATTAGCTTGCATTTTTTGGCTAAATTGGCGGATAAAAGGCATGGCTTCATTCACCGCAGCTTCGTTGGTTTTCCCCACAAAAAAGAACCGCGCTAAGACAAAATTATCTGCACCACTGGAATTAATATTGCGGTATTCGTTGACGGTTTTTTTCAATCTCTCTAGCGCAAAGGGTGGCCCTCCCATTAAGCTAAAGGAATTTTGTGCGGCAAATTCGATGCTGGAAGTATCACCACTGGCTATATATACCGGGATTTGCTGTTGCAAAGGTTTAGGATATACTGTGAGGCGATCGCATTGATAATACTGCCCATAAAATGAAACTTCTTTTTCATATAACAGCTTATGAATCAATGCCATAGCCTCTAACATTCTGGCGCGAGATTCTCCCATTGAAATCGCAAAATGTTTATTTTGCTGAGGAAAAGGCCCGCCTTTGGCAATTCCAAATAATAATCTGCCATTACACAAATTATCCAAAGTCGCAATATCTTCCGCTACCCGAATCGGGTTGTGAAATGGCAGTAAAACCGCCGCAGTACCTAAGCGAATTGTGGAAGTGACACCTGCTAAATGCGCCATCAACAACAGCATCGAAGAACTGATATTGACTTCACTGAAATGGTGTTCACTTACCCAGGCTTCGTCAAAGTTTAAGCTTTCTGCTTGTCTGACTAAAGCAACTTGCTCAAAAATCGCGCGGCGGTAATTTTGGTGATGATTTTCGTAATTGCAGAAAAGTCCAATTTTCATTGTTTGCTATTCTTAGGTTGCTACCATTTGCAACTCCAACCATAGGCGTGGATCGGTATCTTTGAGCGTCGATTTGGGGTCTCGAATCAAGCGTTTGGCATTCATACAAACTACTTGGACTAATCCCATATTATCGGCTATGTCTCTGAGAATTTTTTGCTGTTCTCTAATGTGGGGCAACATTTCTTCAGAGCAATAAATACCTATGTATTGCAAACGTCTAGGCGGTCTTCCCCAAAAACAGGTGATGACTTTCACATGACACCCGTCTAATAGTTCTCCAACCTTTGGATAATACTCGCTGACAATTCGTTTGAATTCTTGAGCGATGATATCTTCAGTAATCATTTTAGCTGATGTTTCTGTAGCTTTCATCACGCTATTTAATATAACACATATTTGTCAACTAAGCATGACATAAAGTGTAGTTTATATTGCATTTAGTGTTAAATAATATATAGAAAATATGGTAAATTAGTTTTATTTTTGAAAGTAAAATATGGTTAATTGATTTAAATCTAAAATCCCCGACTTCTTTAAGAAATCGGAGATATAGAAAATCAGAACTTTTGATATAGAAATACGGTTTGATTGCTGAATCTAGTTGTATACGCAGGGAGTAGGGAATGGGGAGTAGGGAGTAGGAAAGAAGCCTGATTTGGGTGTACTGATTTTTTTACCAAATCAAATATGAGTCCTAATAGATGTTTGAAGTAATCAAGTTGATTATCGAGATTTTCTCTCTGCTACTAATACTTCAGCAATTATTTCTGGTAAATCACAAAAGTCAGAAAATCCTTCTTTGCCACTGATGGGAGAAACAAAAGTATAGCTAGGGTCACATTCTCCTGTATCGTAAACTTGAATAAACCACCGATCAGGAAAACCTTCAACACCCAACTCGACAATATACCAACTCTCACCAACTAAACGAGATTTGATAATAGTAAACCACTCTCGATATTCGTCACGAATATTCCAGTCTGCTAAGAGAAACTCTAACGCTATATGTCCAGCATCAGTAGCCGTCAGTAGCATGATTACTCCTTGTTAGGCACTTCACTCAGATTTTGCAGCTTCGGAATTATTAAAATCAGGATATAACCCTAATTGTTTGGCAAGCTCACGAGCTACATGAAATAAAAATTTAGCGCCATCTTGATTACCATCATGAGCAAACATTGTGGCTACTTTTGCCATTGCTTCGATGAGGTGAGCATCAACAAGTTCTGAGTTTGCTTCTAAAACTGCTGGCTCTTGGCCATTAGGACATTGTAGTAATTGATCGATTAAATCAAAATATTGAGCTTGCCGTTCTTCAGTCATAATATTTTGTAATTGTGTAAGGTGAATTGATTATTGTTCAATACTTTGTCGCCAAAGTCTTTCTAACATTTCTACTTGTTCTTGAAATACGGCGGCGCGATGCGCTAGATACCTGTCGTATACAAGAATTCCTAACCCAATACATACAGGGGTTAGCAAGATAAACCATTGGAGAATAATGGCAAGTTTATAGATATAATCTGTTGTGATCGGTTGGTTCACGATGTAGCGATCGCAATTATTAATACCAGCCGTTACCGGGGGATACCAGGCTTGATTGACTTCGTTAATCTTATTAACTTCACAAGTTAAATTCTGTGCCTTAACTAACTCTCCATGCTTTTCCCAAACTACTCTCAGGACTACCATTGCTGGAGAAATTACGATTAATGTTACTAGGCAAACAGTAAGAACATTGAGAATTTTGACTTTCATCCTTGGGGTAGAGGCTAGGGGTTAGAGGTTATAGGCTAGAGGTGATAGGTGACAGGTTAGAGGTGACAGGTTAGAGGTTAGATAAGAGAGTTTTAGATAGTTGGTTGGTAAAATAAGAGGTTTTTAGATACCCGACTTCTCAAAGAAGTCAGGTATCTATTTTGTAGATTTAATAACTAATGAATAATTACCTAATTTTTTTAATTTCTATTTTTATACTTATCGAATTAACGCCGTCTTATCCGAAAATGTCTGGTTAAGAAGTCCCCCCTAGTTCACTAGCAAGCTAGGGAATTTCGGGGGGTAGAGGGGAATCTCTGCGTAAATCCTATATGTTTTATATCAGTTGCCTTTGGGGGTGGCTGTTTAGTTGGTGTGGATTAAGTTTATTAAATTGATTAAATTTGTACTCAAAACCTCAACCCCTTGCTGTGTAAGCTTGATAAAAATTGTTAGGGGTATAGGGTCTAGTATTTTCGGGCAGAGGGGCTAGTGTTGATTGGTAGGGGTGCTGGAATTTCTGCACTCAGCTTTAAAGTAAGACTGGCTATAGATAAAAATGATTTTTTTAGATGATTTTTGATGAAGATTTTTTGTACTCAAGATGAAGATTTTAGGCTTTAAATAGCAGTTTTTGGGCGTAATTTCAATTAATTAATTATCAAATATCAAGGTTTAATGAATTAAAACCATCGCTGTATATAACTGACATTTTATAGCCTTATATCTGGAAAATTAGATATTTAAGCAAACTGTTCAATACGTTGTTGATTTGATTGATAATGTATTGAAAAATATGAAATGAGTTTTTATATGTTTTCTAGACGCAAATCAACTAATTAAGTTCCTCCCAACAAGCTGATCTTTAGTGTTGAGCAATACTTAAATACTGCTATTTTCAGTTAATGGTCATCAAAAATCCGAATTTAGATGTAAATTAACCAAAATTATTTATGTGTGTTACATATTTATGCTTTATTGAAAGTAAATAGTTTTGGCGATCGCTTAACCCAGGAATTACCGAAAAATGATAGTTATAAGTAAATAGGCTGTTTTAAAATTAAAAGTCTAGGAGTTAATTTATGCGAATTGCTAAAGATGTTACAGAACTAATCGGTAGAACTCCCTTAGTTCAACTAAATAAAATTCCCCAAGCTGAAGGTGCGGTGGCGCGGATAGTTGCCAAACTCGAAGGAATGAACCCAGCCGCTTCTGTGAAAGACCGGATTGGCGTGAGTATGATTAATAACGCCGAAGAGGAAGGGTTAATTACACCAGGAAAAACCATTTTAGTCGAGCCTACCTCTGGGAATACAGGAATTGCCTTGGCAATGGTCGCCGCCGCCCGTGGTTACAGCTTAGTTTTAACTATGCCAGAAACCATGAGCCAAGAACGGCGCTCAATGCTGCGTGCTTATGGTGCAAAACTAGAGTTGACACCAGGCCCAGAAGGAATGCGGGGCGCAATTCGCAAAGCCGAGGAAATTGTAGCGAACACACCCAACGCATATATGCTGCAACAGTTCCGCAACCCAGCTAACCCCAAAATTCACCGCGAAACCACCGCCGAAGAAATTTGGGAAGATACAGACGGGGAAGTAGACATTGTGATTGCTGGGGTTGGGACTGGCGGAACAATTACCGGAATTGCCGAAGTATTGAAACAACGTAAACCGAGTTTCCAAGCGATCGCAGTTGAACCCAGCAACAGCCCTGTCCTCTCCGGTGGCGAAGCAGGCCCTCATAAAATACAAGGTATTGGCGCAGGCTTTGTCCCCGATGTCCTGCGCTTGGAATTGGTGGATGAAGTAATCCGAGTTAGCGATGACCAAGCCATGATGTACGGACGCAGGTTAGCTAAAGAAGAAGGATTATTATCTGGGATTTCTTCAGGTGCGGCTTTATGTGCTGCATTACAAGTAGCAAAACGACCAGAAAATGCTGGTCGTTTGATTGTGATGATTCAACCTTCTTTTGGTGAACGTTACCTCAGCACAGCAATGTTTCAAGATTTGAGCCTTAGTTAATCAGTAAACAGTTAACAGTTAACAGTGATTATTTATTTGATAACTGATAACTGATAACTGTTTACTGATTAATGTTTACAATTACCATGACCGTGGCCGTGTTCATGGTGGTGATTACCACCGTGGGCGCAGCCTTGCAAATCCTTACTCATCAAGTCTTCACTCATAGCTTGGAAGGATTCATCAACAGGTTTTAAGCCAATCCAAGCGTCAAGTTTTTCGACCTCAAAACCAACTTCGCGGCGATCGCCTACTTGAATTAAAGGACGACGAATTAATAACGGGTCACGCAACATCTGTACCAAGGCGGTTTCCGCGTCGATATTTTCGGGAACAATCTCGCCTGATTTGACCTTGGGCGCAGCCCGATTAAACCATTCAGATACAGGGCGATTACCAAAAAATGACCGTAAACGCTCAATCGTCCAAGGTTCGGTTAATAAGTTGTATGAAATTACTTCATGACCAGCCGCAGTTAACAACACTTTTTGTCTAGTACCATTTTTACAGCCTGGTTTTTCATAAAAAATTACTCTTGCCATTGTGCTTGCTCCTAATCCACTTTATGGTTTAGGACTTACGCAGAGAACCCTCTCAATTAGGGTGTAGGGGTGTAAGGGGGTAGGGGTATAAGGGAAAGATGTTTATGTTTGTGAGATTTTCTTGTGGTTAAAAATGCTGATTCACATAATCTTCCCCTACACCCTGCTTACTGAGCGCAGTCGAAGTACACCCTTTCTACCCTTACACCCCTACACCCCTCTACTAAAACTTTCGTGCTGTATGGGTAACTAAATCAAACTCAAATCTTTGTTTTGGATCAGTTTCCCCATAAATATTGAAAGTCACAGTTGGTTGATCACCGACTGCTTGCACGCTGTGAATTGCATCAGGAGTGAAACTCACAATATCTCCTGGAGATAAAGTTATTTCTCCTGTTTGTTCAATTTTAGCTGAAGTTGTTGAGTTATCTGTGCGTCGCCAAACAGTGTTTTTTTCTTGACCTTTTAACACCGCGACAACTCCCCAAGTGCCATGATTATGAATGTTTGAAGTTGTCCCTGGTGCAAAGGTTACTGTTTGGACAGTTAACGGAAAACCCAATTCATCGTATAAGAGAACAACAGAAGTTCCTGTTTTGGGACAAGGCTCTAAATGTTGACTTCTCACCCAGTAGGAATTGGCAATTAAGCGCCTCACCAACATCCTAATTTGTGGTAGACGGCTAGATTCATCCTCAACACCATTGAGAACATCTTCCACCTCAGTCAAAAAACGATAGAGGCGATAATTTTCTCGCAATAAATCCCATGCTCTGACAGATTTACAAATTTGATACTGACCGTCTCCAGTAAGTAGCCAATCCCTACCTTGCATAACTTTTAGAATCTAAATTGAGAAGTGGAAGGCATGACAATTACTGGTGCTGCATACCAAGGAGAATTTGTTTCAGGCAGACTTACAGGTGATAAAGGAACAGTATTAGGCAGTGGATTTTCGGGTAGGGTAAATGTGGAAAGAGGTCGAGCAAAATAGAAATTGTTCATCATGATTTGTAAATTTTGATCGTTGAGTGTTGGTTATTTGTCATTTGTTCTTTATCATTTGTTTTGATAGTTACTAATAACTAATGACAAGTGACAAGTGACTATTCAATCTTCTTCCTCGGCTGGACGTGTCAAAATATCCAGAAGGATACCAGCACCATAATCATGTTTGGGGTCAATTTCTTGCACCCTGATGCTGATTTCTTTGGCTTGTTCGATGTTTCCTAATTTAGCTAAAACCAAACCAGTAGCAGCATAAGCATTTAAGTACAATCTGATTTGGTTTTCTTCCCTCCGATTTATGAGTATGGGTTTTAGCTGTTCCCAATTTTCAGGAAAATTTTCTGCTTTTTTAATTTTATCTAATAATTTGGTTGTTGTTTGCAAGGCGAGAGAATAATTATTTTTGTAGTAAAAATATCTATAAGCTGAAACTAAAATGTCTGTATTTTCTCCGGCTTCGGTGATGGCTTGTTGCATATATTTCTCGGATTCAGAATTATTATGCCAAGTATCAGCAGCTAGAATTAGTAATTTTTTGACATTTTCTGGTACTTGAAACCAAGAAAATCTGTTGGTATCGACCATAAAAATTCTGAAGTGTGAAGTATGAAGTATGAAATTTGTAGGGTGTGTTATCGCGTCAGCGTAACGCACCAATCAATTCGGTGCGTTACGGCAGAAAGAATAGTTTTCTTTACATTGAATCACTTTGTGCCGTAACACACCCTACTCATTACTAGCCCCTAGCCTCTTAAAACTGTGTAAGAATGTACAACAAAGAAAAGAGAACAATCCAAATGATGTCTACGAAGTGCCAGTAAATTTCTGCCATTTCGATGCCGGTGTGTTTGGTGGCGGAGTAATGGCCGGGACGTTGCGATCGCTTCAATACTCCTAAAATCAATAACAGTCCCACAAATACGTGCAATCCGTGGAAGCCTGTCATGATATAAAAGCAGTTAGCAAAGATATTGGCTGTCATGCCATATCCCAAGGTTAGGTACTCATAAACTTGACCTAACAAAAACATTGCGCCCATAACGGCGGTCACTTTGTACCACCATTGCATTCCGGCGACGTTATTCTTTTTAATCGCCATATCACCAAAGTGAATGACGAAGCTGCTAGACACCAGAATGATGGTGTTAATTGTCGGTACGAGTAATTCTACTTCTGTACCTTCTGGCGGCCAGACTTCTGTAGTGCCGCGAAAAAACAAGTATGTGGCAAAGAATCCGCCAAACATTAAAGATTCCGAGATGAGGAAGGTTAATAATCCCGGAACTCGCAAATCTGGATGATGTTCGGCCTCATGTCCGTGATGTTCGCTGGGTGTGGCGACTGTCATATTTTTACCATCTGAATTTTTCAGGGGGGAGTTTTTAATTACCCCACCCTAACCCTCCCCTTGGAAAGGGGAGGGAACTAGATTTTCCGATCTCCCCTTATAAAAGGGAGGGAACTAGATTTTCCGATTTCCCCTTATAAAAGGGAGGGAACTAGATTTTCCGATCTCCCCCCTTGGAAAGGGGGGATTAAGGGGGGTAATTAGACTGGTGTGAACGCAAGAGGTAGTTATTTACGCACTCACTTCAGTTGTTGTGGTGGGTTGTGCTTCGGGGTTATGTCCGTAGTCGTAGGGGCCGTGAGTGGCTACGGGTAAAACTTCCCAGTTTTCAATCAATGGAGGTGAACTGGTTGTCCATTCTAGGGTTAAAGCCCGCCAAGGATTATCACCTGCAACTTCGCCTCTACTCCAACTCCACAGTATGTTGATGGTAAAGGGGATAACTGATAAGCCTAAGATGAATGCGCCGATGGTACAAATTTCATTCAAGCTAGTGAATTGGGGGTCATACATAGCCACTCGTCGGGGCATACCTTGTAAACCTAATTCGTGCATCGGTAAGAAGGTAAGGTTTGTCCCGATGAAGGTGAGGGCAAAATGAACCCGTCCCAAAAATTCGTTTAGCTTGTGTCCGGTCATTTTGGGGAACCAGTGATATATACCTGCGTAAATCCCAAATACGGAACCACCAAATAAGACGTAGTGGAAGTGTCCGACTACATAGTAAGTATCGTGGACGTGAACATCAAAGGGGGCTGTTCCCATTGTTACGCCGCTTAAACCACCCATGACGAACATCGACAATAAGCCGATCGCAAATAGCATGGCACTGGTAAAGCGGATTTTTCCACCCCAGAGGGTCGCAACCCAAGCAAATATTTTTACGCCAGTGGGAACAGCAACGATGAGGGTAGAAATTGTGAAGAACATCCGCATCCAACCGGGTGTACCACTGGTAAACATGTGGTGTACCCAGACGAACAACCCGACGACGCAGATGGCGACGCTGGAATAAGCGATCGCTTTATATCCGAAAATTGGTTTACGGGCGTGAACGGGAATCACCTCGGACATGATGCCGAAAATTGGCAGAATCATCAGATATACTGCCGGGTGAGAATAGAACCAGAAAAGGTGTTGATAGATAACAACGTTACCGCCTGCATCTGGTTTAAAGAAGGATGTGCCGAAGTTGATGTCAAATAATAGCAACACTAAACCCGCAGCTAACACAGGTGTAGAGAGAAGTGCTAATACGGAAGTGGCTAAGATTGCCCAGCAGAATAAGGGTAGTTGATCCCATTTCAGGCTGGGAACTTTCATCATTAAGATGGTGATGACAAAGTTTAGGGAACCCAAAATTGAGGAAGTACCGACTAAGACAATTGCCAAAATCCATAGAGATTGGGCAACTGGCGCGGTAACTAAACTCAGTGGTGGGTAAGCTGTCCAACCTGATTGAGAACCACCAAACAGGAAACTCAGCAACAGCAATAATCCGGCTGGTGGGTTTAACCAAAAAGCGATCGCATTCAGTTTGGGGAATGCCATATCTCTAGCACCAACCATCAACGGTACTAGATAGTTGCCAAATCCCCCAATCGCACTGGGAACAATCCACAGGAAAATCATGATTGTCCCGTGGTTGGTCATGAAGGCGTTATATAGGTTGGGATCGAGGATATCCGCATCTGGGGTGGCGAGTTCGGCGCGAATGGCGATCGCCATCAATCCACCGATCAGGTAAAACAAAAACGCTGTGACTAGATACTGAATCCCGATCACCTTATGGTCAATGTTGAAGGTGAAGTAGTCGTACCATTTCCACTTTTTGGGATGTGCGGTATGGGTAACGGCTACTTGTGGATTTTTGTCGGGCGGTGTATTCCGAGGTAATTCTGTTTGTGTCATAAGTTTGTCCTTTGTCATTGGTCTTTTTTTGTTTCGCGCAAAGGCGCAAAGGCGCAAATAAAAGTTCGCAAATAACGACTTTTAAAAGGTCTATTGGCCATTGACTATTGACCTTTGACTATTGACTCTAGAGTTGCTGCACTCACGCCCAGGTGTTGGATATGAGGCGCAAGGAACTCGGAGGGTGATAAGTCGGCGGGATTAACTGCGATCGCTTTTTGCAAGTCTGGTTTTTGGGCGAGTTGGGTTTCTTTCAACCAGCTATCGTATTCTTCTGGTGTGTGGACGATGACTTGCGATCGCATGGAACCGTGATAGCCACCACAAAGTTCCGCACACACGACGGGATAAGTACCTGTTTTAGTGGCGGTGAAGCGCAATTGAGTGGGGATACCGGGAAGCGCATCTTGTTTCACCCGGAATTGCGGAACCCAAAAGGCGTGAATCACATCCTGAGCTGACAAATTCAACTGCACATCAGCACCTACAGGAATATGTAACTCACCCGTGGTAACGCCACCATTGGGATACTCGAAAATCCAAGCAAATTGCATTCCGGTAACGTTCACTACCAAATCCGCAGGTTTGCTTTCTCCCCGACTCGCACCAAGGCCAATGCTTGGGGCTGAAGTTGGTTCTGGGATATCATTGAGGGTAGCAGCTAGGGCAGTTCCAGAACTATGGGCAACATGAGCCGGAGAATGGGCGTGACTTCCTGGTTCCAAACCACCCATCTGATTAAAGACATCTACGCTATAGATGCCTAAGCCAATCACAATCACTGATGGGATAGCTGTCCAGAAAATTTCTAAAGGAACATTGCCCTCTATTGGTAAACCATCGGTTTCGTCACCACGTCGGCGACGAAACTTTACTAAAAAAATCAGAATGGTGCTTTCTACAACCAGAAATAAAGCGATCGCAATGGTAAACATGATGTTGAAAAATCCATCTACCAAAGGCGCTTGTTGTGATGCTTGTTCTGGTAGTAGTGCGTGGTTGTGACCAACCCAAACACTAAACGCTGTAACTGCCATGCCAGCAACTAGCGTCCATAGTGAAACAGGAATTTGTTGCATAAAAGCTCCTGTAAGTATGAAGTTTGAAGTGTGTAGACGCGCAGCGAATTGCCGCAGGCTAGTATGAAATCTGAAGTAGGAAATTTATCTTTGTAAATTCATTTTTTGATACTTCAGTAACACACCTAACTTCACGATTGAAATCAGTACAAAAGCTTATAATCAAATTCTGTCGATATTTGATTTTTGACTTTTGAGTTCTACTTATTAATGTTGTATCTGACATAATGTAAAACTTGGGGGAATTTTCCAAATCTCTTCAGATCCTTCCCCCAAAAACTTAACAATATTTCTAATGAATTCGACAAGAGTGCCTTCTAGTTATACCAACAGTAATAGTTGTTGTCAGAGGGTACTATTAGTTCTCATATTGAACACTCAAAATAGCAGCAAGTATGATTTAGTTAATAAGTAACAATTTACAATTTACGCATTTGTTTACTACGAACTTTTTCACCAGTCCTAGTAATTAAATAGCACTTGAGACATGGTTTAGTAAATTTACAGATGCTCCACTTAACAAACCCAGGATTATAACCCTGTCATCTGTCACATGTTACCTGTCACCTGCTATATAAATTCCCCTCAATTTACCTTGCTGAGTACCCCCTTACCAAAACAACAACTTTGCAGCTTCCGCCAATATTTAGTTGTTCAATTCAGCGTGGGTGTAGCAGTTCTTAGGACAAATCCGAGAGCAAGCTTCACAACCAATGCAGTTCTCTGGATGAGCAACTACCATGACTTTGCGCTCGATTTCATCATCTTCTTCATCTTCGACAAATTCACCTTCTTCATTGAGTGCTTTTAAATCCAGCACACTATACCCACACACTTTAATACATCTGCCACAGCCGATACATTTATCTTTGTCAATCTCCTGGGCAAATTTAGGTGTCCAGGGTTTACCTCCAAATGTCAATCCTGTTAGTGTTGCCATGAATAAACCTTTGGCGATTTCGCCTATCTAATCGTTTGTACTTAATTTCATACTAACTTAATCTAATTGTTTTGTTTTGTTGTGAAACGATTAATTTTTCTTTCATTAAAGTTTGATGACTTTTAATCTATTTTCAGGTTTATTTTGATTATTTAAATGAGACTTTATAGCAATAATTCATATCTTTTTTAATCATAATTCTAATCAAGTAGGGTGTGTTAGGCGTAAGCCGTAACGCACCAAAAGCTTTGAAGTAGAAGTGTTACGCTGTCGCTAACACATCCTACGTGTATTTCAGAAATAAAATATGAGTCTTTTATTTAGTTAAATCAATTACCTTAAAGTTAATTACTGCCTGAATTAATAATGCAATTCTTTTGCAGCTTTTAGCCGACATAAAAAAGACAGTAAATCACTATACAAAACTTATGTTCTTTCATTACATAAATATATTTGCAATTTGTATTAGCAACGTATTGTTATTTAGCAATAAAAATGCCCAAATCGATGGAGTAGCAGGTGGTTTGAGCATTTTAATTAAAAATGTGATTTTTGTAGCAGCAGTTAGCTTGATATTAAATATTAAAATTATTAATAAATGGGATTCTGCTAAATGATTGTGTGTATAAAAATTCAGCAAAAATCCTTGGGTTAAGGTTTTGCAGCCAAGCATTAAAGGTTAGTAATTAAAAAAATGTGAAAGCTTAAGAAAATTTCCTAAGCTCATGATGAACAAAATCATCTAAATATTTATGAAATTTATAGTTAATGAACAATAAAGATTCGGCTGGGCTGAAAAGCCTAATTGAGCCTCTACTTGGATACTAAGTCTGAATATGGATGTGGGCAATTATCGCAGCAAGAAAATTTACTTCTTGCTAGGTAATTAATGTGGTTGCGAGTGATAAAAATAGGACTTACGCAGTGAGACGAAAAATCAAGGATTGTGGGAAGGGTGTAAGGGTGTAGGGGAGCTACTGGCATGGGTGGGTTTCCCGACTTGAGCCAAGTGGCGTGTGTACTTATTCAAAACCCCTTAACCCTATACCCTTTCACCCCCACACCCAGTCTCCACTGACAATGTTGGTGCGTAAGTCCTGAAATAAACAGGACACATCCAGGGGAGACTTGAGCCAAACATCTCAACGATTAGGTGGGAAGAAGTTTTATGCCGTATACAATTCCTAACAACAGTTGCGTTGGATGTGATAACTGCCGTCCCCAATGTCCTACGGGTGCGATTCAGTTAGAAGACGATGAATATTGGATTGATCCTTGTCTGTGTAACAATTGTGAGGGCTATTATCCAGAACCGCAATGTGTAATAGCTTGTCCGACAAATTCGCCTATACCGTGGCAAGCGAAAAAGGGGAGATGTAAAGTTGAACCGCGAGATGCTACCAGCCCGGATTTATTTTCTAATGGGAAGAATAACCCTTTTGCTTCAGCGATCGCAATTTGGGAGGCGTGTAATGTATTGGCTCAACGCACATCCTTAAATTGGGAACAAGACGCAGAAGGATATTTATCTTACAGCCGACAAGTCAGCCAAGGCAAAGGCACAATTGCTTTTCACATTCAACATCCCTTCCAAGTTAGCGATCGTATCACTAATTTAGAAGCGATCGAAACAATGGATATTCGGGCGGCTTGTATCCATTTAATATTTGCCGCCTACGCCACAACCTTAGAACAACCTTGGGAGCAAGAATTTTCGCTAGATGAACGGCAAATAGAAAAATATTTAGGGCTAGAAAAGCGCAAAGACCTAAGTAAAACTGCCAAACTCACCTTAATGAAAAATCTTGTCCAACAAGCTTGCTCGCTGTTAATATCTATTGACTGGCCGCAACAAGGGCGCGTCAAAGGATTTTCAGTTACTCAATCTCGCTTGTGGCACTTAGTCCATATCCAACACCACTTCCAAGAAGATGACATAGGCTGTAAATACCTAGTTGGGCTAACCTTCAAAATTCGCGCCGGAATTTGGGCGCAGCATTTCCTCAACAAACAAGCCTGTAAAGAGCGTAGCGCCTTTTACCAATACGGTAGTTTGCCCAAAACCTTGCTCACCACCGTTATGAGTATTTGGCAACAACACGAAGGCGCAGTCCGACTCATGTTGTGGTTATTATTCAAAACCAAGATGGGTAGAGAACAACGCATCACTGTTCCTACCTTGTTACGCATTGCTTATGGTGAGGAAAAAGTTACTCTAGCTTCCCGACAGCGAGAAGAACGCAAACGATTATTGCGGACATTTGAAAGTGATTTAGAAGTGCTGAATCATTTGGGAGTTAAACCCATGTTTGACCCAGTAACTTACCCAATAGAAATTCAACCATTGTGGGCGAAGTTAATGGGCATACCTGAAGATCCAGACGAAGCCTTAGAATTTTGGATTAATGACGGTGGTGGCGAAACCCGCCTAACAGATTCCGGCCCCCGTGGTAAATGGAACCTGTTGATGAACGCGCGGATTTTGTCATTTGAACTCCCGCCAGAATGGGAACAGCAAATTTCTGACTCGGAAAAGAAGCAACGACGCACTATCAAAAACCGGAGACGAGTCAGACTTACAGGCGATTTAGTTGGCGAACAGATTTTAGAAGCCCGCAAAAATTTAAATCTTTCCCAACGGGAATTAGCCAAACTCACCGGCAAAAGCCAAAGCTGGATTCGAGATGTGGAAAATGGTCGCCTCAAAGCGAAAATCGAAGACCAAGCACTGTTACGCAAGGTGTTGAATCTCGCTTAACGCAGATATATATAGATAAACACAGGTGACAATGTGCATCTGTGTTTTTATGTTTGGTGTTGCTGACGAGATGATTTTTGTCTCACGCAGAGGCGCAGAGACGCGGAGACTAAGAGTTTGAGAGCAACCCAACAAATTTAGTAGCGTAACTGAAAAATTGTGTTGTGCGATCGCTTAAAATTTAGACGTTCGTGATTTTCATCGTAGCAACAAAATGTCTCAGGCAAATTTTCAACGTGCCAATACTCTCAAAGGCGATTATTCACCAGTTTGACAAGATTTAAACTTTGTCTGCGATTCTTATGAGTATGGTAATGGTGATGCGGGGTGATAATCCAGAAAATAATGTAGCATGAGTGATGCCCTTCGACTTCGCTCAGGGCGCGAGATTAGCTCAGGGCGTGGGGTTGGTTGAGCGAAGTCGAAACCAACCACTTCGGTGCGATCGCGTTTTCTATTTCAGCGAACTCATCCATAAATTTTGCATACGCATTTGTTATTTTTGCGATCGCATTTTCTATATCAGCGAACACATTTATAGATTTTACATACGCATTTGTTATTTTTGCGATCGCGTTTTCTATTTCAGCGAACACATTTATAGATTTTGCATACGCATTTGTTATTTTTGCGATCGCATTTTCTATTTCAGCAAACACATCCATAAATTTTGCATACGCATTTGTTATTTTTGCGATCGCGTTTTCTATTTCAGCGAACCAATCCATAAATTTTACATACGCATTTGTTATTTTTGCGATCGCATTTTCTATTTCAGCGAACACATTTATAGATTTTGCATACGCATTAAAAGCTTAGGCTTCGGTAATTTATACCAGTAAATCGTCAACACAGCAAAATACTGCGATGATAAAAACTTCAGCTTTGAAGTCAGGATGTAGGTACTCAAAATATGACAGACAACCCAGAAATTTCATCCGAAACCAGTTCTTATGTAAAGAATGTCTTGATTTTAGGTGCAACCGGCTACATTGGCGGGGCATTGTGCCGTAAATTTTCCCAAACAGAAGATTTCGCGGTATTCGCACTTGTGAGGCCAAGTAGTGATGTTAACGTTATCAAACCTTTCTGTAAAGAAATAATTCGCTCTCAAGAAGACAGCTTTTCTAGCAATGATGTTGCCCAAGCAATTCGCCAGCATGATATTACAACAGTGATTAATGTTGCTTGGCACATGCCTCCAGAGGCAACGAAAGAAGCTCAATTTGCTCAAGACCGCCTATCATTAGAAGCCGCTTTACACGGTGCTAAGGCAGTTTCACCAGATATTCATGTAATTGCCACCAGTGGAAATTTCTCTTTGATTACTGCTGATGGCGGAAGAATTACCGAAACACCTCCGCCAAAAGATTATATAAGACCCGAATATTTAGTGTGTATTGAATTGCTAGTGGGCGTAAATGTTATGAAAGATGCGCTAGTAGAAAAATATATCAGCGATGGAGGTAATGCTTCCATTTTGTATCCGGCATCAGTTTATGGTTCAGCGCCAACTCGTGGCAGTTTCTGGGATTTTGCAATTCAGCAGTTCATTACAGGTAAACCACACCAAGGCTATCAACCATTTCCACCAGATTTTATGACGGCGTGGGTTCATGTGGATGATTTAGCAGACTGCTACATTGCTGCTGCGCGAAAAGGTATGAAAGGAGGACATTATCTAGCAGCGCCGGAAAATTTAAGCATTAGCCAAATGTCCAATTTATTTGCCCAAGCTGCTGGGGTAGAATTTGTTGCGCCAGTCTTTGAAAACAAAGACAAAGTTATATTTGATGATTCTTATACAAGAGAAGTGCTTCAACTCCAATGGAAGTATCAAGTAGCTGCTGAAGTGAAAAATTGGGTAGAGAGAATCAAAGAGTTAGGAACTTATTTTTTAGAGTAAATATAGGGTAATTAATTTAGCGATCGCAATTATAGATTTTATGTCGGTATTTATGATTTTTGCGATCGCATATCTCATTTCACTCAGATAACTCTTACTCTCTGCGCCTCTGGTTACTGAGCGACTTGCCCTGAGCGCAGTCGAAGGGAGTCGAAGTATGCGTCTCTGCGTGAATAAACCTTAAACTGGTATAGAGAAACTCCCCACCTTTTCCGTCAACCACTTGTACCAATTATCTAAACCCTCACCAGTCATCGCCGACACCTGAAAAACCTGTATATGTGGGTTCACTTGTTTAGCATATTCAATGCAACGTTTCACATCAAACTGCACGTAAGGCAATAAATCAACTTTGGTGAGAATCATCATCTCACTGGCGCGGAATATATGGGGATATTTTATCGGCTTATCTTCTCCCTCGGTAACAGACAAAATCACAACCTTCGCCTGTTCTCCCAAATCAAATAAAGCCGGACAAACCAAATTCCCCACATTCTCAATCATCACCACAGAATTTAGTGGCGGGTTGAGTTGTTGTACACCTCTTTCTATCATCGACGCATCTAAATGACAGCCTGTACCTGTGTTGATTTGCACAACTTTACAGCCTGTTTCTTTAATTTTTTGAGCATCATTAGTTGTTTCTTGGTCGCCTTCAATTACACTAATCGGTAATTGCTGTTTTAAATCATTAATAGTGCGAGTTAATAATGTTGTTTTGCCTGCACCGGGAGAACTCATCAAATTTAAGGCGAGAATATTTCGACCCTTAAACCATCCCCGGTTTTGGGCTGCCAATAAGTTATTTTTTGCTAAGATATCTTGTTCTAAAGATATAGTTGTGCCATGAATTTTAGCATGAATTTGTGATGGTTCATCGTGATTATGAGAATGGGTAATCACAGTCCCATCGGGTAAAGTGTGAGTGTGGGTATGATGGTCGTGATGGTGATTAACTTCACCTGTTTGGAGATTTGTAATTTTGCCTTCAGCATCATCAGAACAACCGCAAGTTACACACATATTTCCTCTATTTCTATTTCTTTAATTTTGAGTTCTTCACCAGTTATTAAATCAAGTTGCACGCTACCACATTGGCAAACACCAAAAGGCTTATCAAGAGCAATTTCTGTCCCGCATTGACGACATTTAGCTAATCCTGGTATTTCGATAATTTCTAATAGGGAATTTTCTAAAAGTGTGCCTTTTGAGCAAATATCAAAACAAAATTTAATCGCATCAGGCATAATGGCTGAAAGTTTGCCAATTTCTAAGACTACTTTCTGTACTTTCATACCTTTGGCGTGTTCGGTGACGATGGCTACTATATTTTGGGTTATTCCTAGTTCGTGCATAGTTTTTGTTTCACGCAGAGGCGCAGAGGCGCGGAGAGGAGTTTAATATCTAACAAATTCTTGGTAGTTGGTCGCCTACTAGCATATCTACAATTCGTTCAGCACCAAAGGTTGTTTTGAGGAAGACAACGCCGGGAGGTGAGGCGATAACTTCACCGACTATACAAGCATCTTTGCCTGCTGGATGCGTTTTCATGGCTGCTAAAACTTTGTCGGCGTAATCATGTTTTACTACTACGACTAATTTACCTTCGTTGGCTAAGTATAAGGGGTCTAAACCTAAAATTTCGCAAACTCCTTTGACTTCTTCTCTAATAGGAATTGATTTTTCATCCAGGCGAATGCCAACATTAGAGGTGAGGGCAAATTCATTTAATACTGTGGCTAAACCGCCGCGTGTTACATCCCGCATGGCATGAATTTCGGGGCAAACGTTGAGGATGGTTGCAACTAGACTATGTAAGGGTTGGCAATCACTATTAATATCAGTTTCTAAGGCTAATTCACCACGGGCAATTAAAATTGCTGTGCCATGATTTCCTAATTCGCCGTTAATAATAATGGCATCTCCTGGTTGAATATTGTGTGCTGAAATATTCACGCCTGTGGGAATGACACCAATACCAGCAGTGTTAATAAATAATTTATCAGCCGCGCCACGATGCACAACTTTTGTGTCACCTGTGACAATTTGTACGCCTGCATTTTTGGCGGCGGCTTGCATACTGGCTACTACACGCCGTAGAGTTTCTAGGGGTAAACCTTCTTCTAAAATGACGCTACAGGTCAGATATAAAGGTTTTGCACCACTAACTGCTAAATCATTAACTGTGCCGTTAATTGCTAATTCTCCAATATCGCTACCAGGGAAAAATAATGGGTCTACAACATAAGAATCTGTAGTAAATGCGAGTCTATCTCCTTGTTGTAAAAGATTGGCTAAATTAAGGCTGGCTTGGTCTTCTAATTGGGAAAGAATGGGATTATCAAAACTCTGTATAAAGACATCATCAATTAAATCACGCATGGCTTTACCGCCACTACCATGTGATAAATTTATGTGACTATCTCGAATTTTTGCTTGGCGACGGCGGACTTGTTCAATTTTTTGAAACAGGGGATTTTGTAATTGATTTGATGATGATAAATCCATATAGAATTGATTAAAATAATTTATGATAGAAATTTATAGTAGGTGATAGGTGACAGGTTACAGGTAATAGAGATAAAAAGTTGTTTATTAA
Source organism: Nostoc sp. FACHB-190 (assembly GCF_014696905.1). Lineage (NCBI taxonomy): Bacteria > Bacillati > Cyanobacteriota > Cyanophyceae > Nostocales > Nostocaceae > Nostoc > Nostoc sp. FACHB-190. The sequence goes on along the minus strand of NZ_JACJQW010000020.1, from coordinate 11,577 downwards.
ATAACTATTAATATCTACTAATTCCTGCCTCCTGCCTTCTAAATGGTGTTATCTGCCGGTTTCGTCATGTCTACCGCGATGTCTATCGCAGTGTAAGATACCGTTAACAGCCCAATTTTCACGTTCAAATTCATCAATGTGAATGGTTATCCATTCTGGTTTAGTATCTAAGGATGTGACTAGGGCGTTAGTAATAGCTTCGACTAGATGCCGTTTTTTTTCGATGGAATGACCACGGGCAATTTTGACTGTAACAAAAGGCATAAATTCCTACTCCAATCCTAAAATTTTTGTGTTGTAGAGTGCGGATTGCTCACTCTTATATTAGGTTATGAAGTTAGACTTGCTGTTTGTTTTTCAGTTACTTTTTTTTGCGTGAAATTAGAGAAGCGTCCGTATTTGTAATAAGCTGCACAAGCACCTTCCGAGGAAACCATGCAAGTACCTATCGGTGTTTCTGGGGTGCAGGCTGTACCAAATACTTTACATTCCCACGGTTTTAAAACTCCTTTGAGAATTTCGCCACATTTACAAGCTTTATGGTCAGCAACTTTTTGATTAGGGATGGTAAATTTTACTTCAGCATCAAATTGGCTATATTCAGGACGAATTTTTAAGCCGGAATTTGGTAGTTCTCCTAAACCACGCCATTCAAAAGTTTCGCGTACAGCAAAAACTTGATTCATCGCTTTTAGTGCTATTTGATTTCCAGCTTTTTCGACAAGTCGGTTATATTGGTTTTCGACTTCGTAACGATTTTCTACTAGCTGTTTTAATAACATCCAAACTGATTGGAGAATGTCTAGGGGTTCAAAACCAGAAACAACTATTGGTTTATGATATTGTTGGGCGATAAATTGATAGGGGTCAGTACCAATTACCATGCTGACATGCCCAGGGCCAACAAATCCATCTAGTTGTAAATCTGGGTTATCTAATAGTGCTTTGAGGGCGGGAATAACTAATACATGATTGCAGAACATACTAAAGTTATGTATGTTTTCTGCATCAGCTTGGAGGATGGTAAAAGCTGTGCTGGGGACTGTGGTTTCAAAGCCGAGGGCGAAGAAGACTACTTCTTTGTTGGGGTTATCTTTGGCGAGTTGTAAGCTATCTAAGGGCGAGTACACCATACGAATATCTGCGCCTTTGGCTTTGGCTTGCAGTAGGCTGTCTTTGGAACCGGGAACGCGCATGGTGTCGCCAAATGTTGCCAAGATGACGTTAGGATGTTGGGAGATAGCGATCGCATCATCTAACCTCCCCCTTGGCATGACACAGACTGGACAACCAGGCCCATGTATTAATTCAATATTGTCGGGCAGAATTTCTTCAATACCGTATTTAAAAATAGAGTGAGTATGTCCGCCACAGATTTCCATAATTTTGATATGTTTTTCTATTTGGCGGCTGATTTTTACTATCTCTTTTTGTAGGGCGTGGGCTTTTTCGGGTTCCCGAAATTCGTCAACGTATTTCATAAAATCTAGGGCTAATTTACTGTATAAACTCTGCGTTAAAAGCTCTAACTCATAGCAGCGATTTCTGCTAATAATTTTAATGTCTCCGCAGCTTCTTCTTCATTAATTCGATTCATCGCAAAACCAACGTGAACTAACACCCAATCCCCTAAACAAGCTTCGGGCGTATGTTGTTCATCGACGATGCAAGCGATGTTAACTTGACGTTTGACACCAGCAACATTCACAATGGCTAATTTTTTCTGAGTGTCGGTAATTTCGACAATTTGTCCAGGAATTCCTAAGCACATTTGTATTTTCCTTTTATAGCGAACCGCAGAGGCGCGGAGGGCGCAGAGAAGAAGCGTTAATAATTTGTAATTAATTTTGCGGCTGTAATTATGGCTTGTCCTAACGATAAACCGCCATCGTTAGTAGGAACTAAGCTATGAGTTAGTACGTTAATATTAGAGGCTTGTAACTGTTGAGCGACTAACTGTAATAAGATAGTATTTTGAAATACTCCTCCTGTGAGAACTACTTGCTGAATTTGATATTCTTGACACAGAAGCTTAACCATTTTTACTGTAATATGAGCTAAACTTTGGTGAAATTTAGCAGCTATAACTGATTGGGTAATTTGTTGCTGCAAATCACTGAGTAAAGCAGACCACATTGGTGCTGAGTCTATACAATAGATATTATCGGAAAAGTTAAAATTAAAGGGATAAATTAGCTTTTCTTTATGATTGTTTAAGATGTTAACATCAACTAAAGATTCTAAGGCGATCGCAGCTTGTCCTTCATAGCTACATGCTTCAGTACAAATACCAATAGCGGCGGCTACCGCATCAAATAATCGCCCGACTGATGAGGCTGGAGGTGAGTTAATGTTTTTTTCTATAACTTGATTGAGTAATTGTAATGGCTTTTTTTTCAGAAATTTTAATATTTCTAAATCAGGATATTCTTGTTGGCATTGCTCCCAAAGATTTGCTGAGATTAAATGGGCATAAGTATTACGCCAGGGTTGGTAAATTGCTTGTTCACCACCTATCATCGCCACTGGTTTAAATGTTGCTAGTCGCTGAAATTGACGGTAGTCAGCCAGCAGAAATTCTCCGCCCCAAAGTGTGCCATCTTCGCCATAACCCAAACCATCAAAAGCAATACCTACAACTGGTGATGTATTTAAAGCAATGTTATTTTCCGCCAGACAAGCAGCAATGTGGGCGTGATGATGTTGAATTTGATGCAGAGGAATTTGATTAGCCGTGGCGAGTTCTTTACCAAATTTACTAGAAAGATATTCAGGGTGTTTATCGATGGCGATCGCTTCTGGTTTATGCTCAAATAAATTCAAGTATAAATTCAGCGTTTCCTGATAAGCATTAAACGCCGCCACATTTTCTAAATCACCTAAATGTTGCGATAAAATTGCCTCACCATCACGCAACAAACAAAAAGTATTCTTTAACTCACTCCCCATTGCTAAAATTGGCGGTACTTGCTCAAATCCTGGTGGTAAATTAATCGGTGCTGGTGCGTATCCTCTAGCACGACGAACTATTTGTAATTTATCACCAACAACCCGCACGACTGAATCATCAATACGATTCACAATATCCCGATTATGTAAGAGAAAATAATCAGCAATCTTCCCCAACTTTTCTAACGCCGCATCATTATCAATACACTGTGGTTCATCAGAAATATTGCCACTCGTTAACACAATGGGTCGATTCATCCGCCGCAAAATTAAATGATGCAAAGGCGTATAAGGTAACATGAATCCTAGAGTATTTTGTCCTGGTGCAACGGATTCTGCTATGGAGTGCTGAGTGCTTTTATGAGAGTGCTGAGTGCTGAGTGCTGAGTGCTGAGTGTTTTTATTATTTATAAGACTTATACCAAAACCCTCTTTAACTCCTCTTCCCTCTTCTTCTCCGCGCTCTTTGCGCCCTTGGCGGTTCGTTTCTTCTTTCCTCCGCAACAAAACAACAGGTGCAGCCGAACTAACTAATAACGCCTTCTCTTTCTCACCAACAATACAATATTCCTCAATTACCGCCAAATCTCGCGCCATCAAAGCAAAAGGCTTATCATAACGTTGCTTACGCTGACGTAATTTCTGCACAGCAACTTCATTTGTTGCATCACAAGCCAAATGAAACCCACCTAACCCCTTAATTGCAACAATTTCACCCTTTTGCAACAACGTACAAACAGCATCCACATCATCCATCATCGAAAACATCGAAGCAGTCACAGGTTTACCATCAGCACGTTCTAGCCAAGCAGAAGGGCCGCAACTATGGCAAGCTGTAGGTTGGGCGTGAAATCTGCGGTTTTCGACATCGTGGTATTCTGCTGCACATTCAGCGCACATCACAAACGCAGACATACTGGTATTACATCTGTCATAAGGAATAGCGCGAATAATACTCAGACGGGGGCCGCAATGAGTACAGTTAGTAAAAGGGTAACGGTAAAACCGACTAAAGGGGTCAAAAATTTCCTTTTGACATTGGGGACAAGTCGCCGCATCTGGTGTGATGTCGGTTTTGATTTTGTTGCTGACACTTGGCGAAATCACAAAATCATCATAGTTATACTCTTGTGTACATCGAGTTCTGATTAACTCTTGAATTTTTGCCAGTGGTGGACATTCTTGCTGTAACCTCACCACAAACTCAGCTATTGCTTCCTCACTTCCAGAGACACGAATTAATACACCTTCTCCATCATTACAAACATCGCCCCGCAACCCGCAAGCTTTAGCCAGACAGTAGACAGTCGGACGAAACCCCACCCCCTGAACAGTACCTCTAACTCTAATTTCTTCACTCACCATATTCTTCTCTTTGCGTCCTTGGCGGCTTGGCGGTTCGTTTAATTCTCCCCATCAAACCCCCACAATAAAACCCGATTATTTCCAGAATCAGCAATTACCGCCGTATTCCCGCAAATTTTCACCCCATAAGGCCAATTCAGACTATCGCGCTTCGGGAGTCCATAATTGCGGTTTTCGCTTTTACTTGCAAAGCTACTTTGTCCAATGATTGCCGGAGCGATCGCACCTTGCAATGATAATATAGATTCCGGCTGCTGCCATCCTAGCAACCGCGAATTTGCCGTATCCGCCACTAGCAACCATTCCCCAGTCGTCGACACCCCATAAGGCATACTTAAACTACTTCCACTCGGCCAATATACCCCTTGATTCATCTCTACAAAATCAAAGCTATTTTGTCCTAACACTACCGCACAAGGCGCATTATTTTCTGTGGGGATACCTTGCCAAATCATCACCCGATGATTACCCGCATCAGCAACAACCAAATTATCATGCCAAATAGCAATATCATGACACCAACGCATACTCGCCGCCGTTGCAGAAGCGCCACCATTTTCATTACGAGAAATCATATCTGGTTGTCCCAGAACGATATCCGCAGGCTGACCATTTTCTGTGGGTAATTCTTGCCAAATTAACAACCTGCGATTACCAGTATCAGCCACAAATAGCTTACCTTGATGATAGAAAACACCATAAGGCCAGTGCATTGTATTAGCAGTTGCTTGCTGAGTGCCGCGATTAGGTTCATTATCAATAAAATTAGTCTGTCCTAATACCAAATCGGCTGGCACATTGCTATCTTCTGGGACATTTTGCCAAATCAAAACGCGATGATTCCAAGCATCAGCCACGGCTAAACCTTGCCCACAAACACAAATTCCGGTGGGGACGCTAACCGTGTTTCTTCCTGGCTTACCTTTAGCATTCTGCCCTTCATGATAAAAGTCTGGTTGTCCAATTACCCAGTCTGCCGGTTGATTATCTTCACTAGGTAAATTCCGCCATCCTAATAATCGATGATGTCCTGTATCTGACACCCACAATGACTTATTTTCTGATATTAAACAAGCCCCACGAGGGCCAAACATTGTGATTGGGCTAGGTGCTATTGGTATAGCTAATTGTTGCGGTTCAAGACTAGTACCTAAAATTACCTTTGCACCGTTTGGTGATAAAGGTAAATTAGATAAACTTGCTACAGCATTACTATTGTTAGGAATAGACATGAACCGCCACGAAACACTAATTGTTATTTAAAATTATCGGCGGATATCAGCTTGTATCGGCGGCTGCTATTTTTTAGTCTATTTTTGATTACCTACATATTGAATGCGATAAATCCGGTTATTAGCTTCTTCTGTGACTAACAAACTCCCATCTGGCAAAACTAATAAACCAACAGGCCTTCCCCAAGTAGTTGGGGTACTGGGATTTAACAAAAATCCCGTGAGAAAATCTTCGTAATTGCCTTGTGGTCGTCCTTGAGTATTAAAAGGTACAAATACAACTTTATAACCAGTCCCGCGATCGCGGTTCCAAGAACCCCTAAACGCCACAAAAGCGCCATTTTTATATTTTTCAGGAAAACTCTTACCATCGTAAAACTGCACACCTAACGCCGCCGAATGAGCTTGAAATAACACATCAGGTGTACGAGTCCGGGCTGCTAAATCTGGGCGTTTACTTTTACCATTCGCCGTTTGACGGGGGTCAAGTTTATCTGGTGTTAAGTAAGTATAAGGCCAGCCATAAAATTCTCCCTGCTGAATGCGGGTGAAATAATCAGGAACCAATTCATCTCCAATACCATCCCGTTCATTTACCGTTGTGTAGAGTTCCTTCGTCACCGGATGAAAATCCAAACCTACAGGATTTCGCAAACCAAAGGCGAAAGTTTGCTTTTGGGAACCATCCAAATTCATCACCTGTACAGAAGCCCTCGGTAACTCTTCCTCATCCACATTAGAACGAGAACCAACCGAAACATACAACTTCTTCCCATCTGGTGCAGCGATAACATTTCTTGTCCAATGTTGGTTATAACCACCGCCAGGAAGATCAGCAATTTTTGTCCCAGTCCCCGATAGTTGTTTTTGTCCTTTGCTGTAGGGAAACCGTAAAACCTCATCAGTGTTCCCCAAAAAGAAATAATTCCCCGCAAACGCCATCCCAAAAGGAATATTTAAGCCATTGTCTGCACTCGCAAATGTTTGACTCACATCAGCTACACCATCGCCATTACTATCTCTCAGCAAGCGAATGCGGTTTTCTCTCGTTTCTGTTACCAACACATCACCACTAGGAGTTAAAGCCAACCATCGGGGTGCGTCCAAACCTTCTGCAAAGACATTCACCTGAAATCCTGGCGGTACGCGCAATACCGGATTTTGGGGAATAGATACTACCTCTGGGCGCTTCGAGGCGCTTTTGGTAGCGAAAGGTGGCGGTAACTTCTGCAAATTGATGCGAATTGGTTGTGGCGCAAGCGGTTCAGTGCGGATAATATTTTTTGATTGTGTATTTGCTGCTAATAAAGGCGCAGGCGTAGATTCAGAAACAGCACGAGTTTGGTTACAACCTGCTGTCATCAATAACAAAGCCAACCACCAACAACAACGAAGAAATTTCATAACCGTGAGAAGTTAGACGCAACTTTTGTAATTTAGAACTAAGACGGAATTTTTGTCGCCTATCTCAAGTTTGATTTATATACCAATACATTTCAGATAATACCATTTTTGATTTTAGATTTTGGATTGAGAAAGGATTGACTGGTAAGCTTTTGGGTAATCCATTTGTCGCAATCATTCTTCAATTTAGTATAAGAAAAATAAATTTTAACCAAACCAACAAATAATGATTCAACAAAAAACGAAAAAATGATTTTGGAGGGGGTTTGGGGGACGCAACCGTCCCCCAATCGGGGGCTTGGGGGAGAATCCCCCAAATCTTGTTCATTATCTGATAGATAGAGCAGAAATTGAGAAATCAACTCTCATAAACTTAACTGAAGCATATTGTCTTATAGCCGCGATTTCAATCGTCAGACTTCCCCGGCAAAAACAAACTTGTCTCTAAATAATTCCGTAATTGTGGAGAAACATCAGTGGCAGTTTTCAAACAATCTAAAAGTAATTGGTTAGCATCCCAATACTGTTGTATCTCCTCCAAATCTTGAGAATTAAATTGCCAATTATGCCCAACTTTGCGGTTAGTAATCATCCAATTACGTAAGCTTTCTGTCCAGTTTTTGCCATTGTCTTGCCACCAAATTTTCAAAACTTCTCCACCTTGACTGGGGGAAGGTAGCTGATTTTTAAGGTTTTGCAATGCTGTCAGCAATTCTGGTTGATTTGCCAACAAATGCTTGAGATCAAGGGATAAACTCAAAGCCGAAAATCTTGGTAAAAAAATATCTGGATTTATGCCTAAACTTACAGTCAATCCATGCGTTAAAGCCAAATCTAATGCTAAATCTGTGGCGAGATTACCTGCAAGCTGATTATCCAAAAGTATAGCGAGTTCTTGATTACAGGCTAAAGCTGATTCTGGAGGCAAGGCCAGAGTAAAGTAAAAAGCCCGCACACTTGCTACATGATAAGATGTTTTGACGGCGGCTGATTTTTGCATCAGCCAAATTAAAAAATGATGTATTTTAGAATTTTTTCGAGATAAATTATCAATCTTTTCCTTCATAGATTTTAATAATTCATCGGCAGGGTTTAACATTCCCGCACTTAGTAAAAAAACTTCCCGCCAATATTTTTTATTCAGGTGCTTCATCAATGCTGCTAGGGTTTGGGAATTGAGGTTAGTCACTATTTCTTTAGCAGTGAAATATTGTTGCAAGCTAAAATGCGAAAAGGCATAAATTCCTAGTGCCTTTTGCATCAATAATCCATGCTGGGCTTCAATTGCCTGTAATACAGATGCACTTTCTATTTCTAAAGCTGCGGCATCGTGAGTTGGATTAAAATTTTGCAGTAAATAATCTGTAATTAGTTGACACAGATGGGATTGTGGCTGAAAATAACTGCTTTGGGGAAAGGTAATTGCTGCTAAATGACTGAGTAGTTTAATTTTGTGCAACAATGAAAAATTAGGATAAATTTCATCTCTTTTAACGCCTTTAGCTTCATCCCAGCGCGTGAGTAGTAAATCCAAAATTTGTTTATAAATTTCAGCGCGGTTGTTGGGAAAATCTTCGTTAAACTGAAAGACCAAACAAATAAAGTTAAGTAAAAGCGGGGTGCTTGCTAAATCTAGAATTGGTAAATTTTCTTTTAATTCCAGCTTTTGCATAAAGCGACTGGCTAATTCTTTGGCTAAGGCTGGTGTTTGTTTGGCAATAGCAAGAAACCACTTTTCGGCAAAATTAGCTATTTGCGGTTGAGTAAAATTGCCAATTTCGACTTCGGTAAAGCCATAAAATTTATAATTTTGTATGCCCAGTCTACAAGTAATAATTATTTTATTTTTACAAAATTTTTCGGTAAGTTGCCGAATTTTGTTGATGATTTTATTGACATCTTTCTCAAGAACTTCGTCTAAGCCATCTAATAAAATTAAAGCCCGTCCATGTGTGAAAACTGTATTTAATTCTTGTTCACTAATGCCCAAATTGAGAAAAGATTCACACAGATAGTTAAATAAACTAATTTGACTAGATCCGCGAATATCTTCCGCAAAGTCTTTTAACCGCAAAAAAATGGGTAAATAATCAGGGTAAAGCAATCCCAGATTACAACTATTGGCGATCGCTTGCAAAAATGTGGTTTTGCCAATACCGGGTTTACCTAGCACCATCAGCTTGTCATATTTTTTGACGGCTGCTATTCCCGAAGTTCTAGTTTGCGGCCAGTCAACTACACCCAAGCAGTTATTTTCTTTGATCCATACCTGGGGAAATTTCTTAATTTCTAGCCATCTGCGACTGTTAATTTCTTCTAAAATTTCGACATCAACATAAATATCATGGAATTGTATTGTTTGGGCAACATCCAAGATTTGCACAGTACCACACTGCATTTGAATATTTTTGTGATACACAGACCGCAGTTTGTGTACAACTGTCTCAATATCTAATGATAGATTTGCAGGGCTGTCTAGCAAACCTGATTCGTCTGTGGTAAAAGATTGGGCAATTTCTGCGATATCTAGTTCCAGAGCAAAACAAATATCGTTAAATACATGACGGTCTATCCGTTGGCCAGTAAAAAACTTCCAAATGGCTTGGCGAGTCTCTAAGCCTACCTCAGCTGCTAAATATTCTTGTGTCCAGCCTTTGCGTTTAAAGGCTTGTTTTGCTTTTCTGATCCCTTCAGCCGATGCTTGGAGCGATCGCTTTGCCATAATCTACCACCACAATCTGTATCAGATTACTTATTCGTATACAACTTATACAAGTTATACGCTAAGTTAAACAAAAACCCCAACATCATTTCATACATCGGCTAGACATAATAGTAATCGAGTCAGCCAAATCTACATACCCAACTAGCTGAAGGCATTGTCCAGACAGCAAATTGCTTTTGAGCAATGCCCAAGCTTTTATTTAGTGCTGAAGAGCCACTGTATTGTAGAATTTCCCTACTCTCTAAATTTCTACCGCTTTAATAATTGCCGACGCAGTAAATCTAGTGCTGTACATGCACTTAAATGGCGAATAAAATTGCGATCGCGCATTGTTCCAAAACGCTGCTCAAAACTTTTCACTTCGTTATTTGGCCCAGCTAAACCGATATAAACTAAACCCACAGGCTTAATATCCGTTCCGCCACCAGGGCCAGCAATACCAGTAATACTCAATCCCCAGCTAGTTTCTAAGCGGCTTTTCACTCCCGTAGCCATTTGTGCCGCTACCACAGGACTCACAGCCCCAAATTTCTCTAAATCTTCTGGGTTCACCCCCAATAACCGCACCTTTGCTGAGTTGTCGTAAGAAATTACCCCACCCCAAAAATAATCAGAACTACCAGCAATTTCTGTGAACATCTGCCCCAGTCCACCACCAGTACAAGATTCGGCTACTGATACAGTTTCGCCTGCTGAACGCAACAACTCACCCACCACAGAAGCTAAAGTATCATCATCAGCACCATAACAATCTAAGCCGGCAATTTCTTGCAGTTGTTTTTCAATAGGTACAATCAATTCCTCGGCGGCGGTGGCTGATGCTGCTTTGGCAGAAATTCGCAATCTCACCTCTCCCTTTCCGGCGTAAGGTGCAACTGTCGGGTTGGGTAAGTTGAAATAAGAAGACACTTTTTCCGCTAAAGCTGATTCACCAATACCCCAAAATCTTAAACTCCGGCTATAAATAATTTCCTTACCCCAGCCTTGATTTTTCAAAAACGGTACTGCTGTTTCTTCCCACATTCTGTACATTTCACTAGGAACACCAGGAAAGGTAAAAATTGTAACTTCAGGACGAGGTTGCCAAATAATCCCCGGTGCGGTTCCTGTTGGGTTGGGTAAAACTTCAGCACCTTGGGGAATTAAAGCTTGCTTACGGTTAGTAGGAGTCATCACCCGACCCCGTTGAGCAAATTTCTGAGTAATATCTTCGATAATTTCTGGATCTTCTACTAAAGGTGCGCCAAAAAAATCTGCAATAGTTTCACAAGTTAAATCATCTGGTGTCGGGCCAAGACCACCAGTAAAAATTAAAATATTCGCTCTAGCAATAGCAATTTCAATAACTTGCTTTAATCTTTCGGGATTATCCCCGACCACTGTTTGATAATAATGAGGAATGCCGAGTTTCGCTAATTGTTGGGCGAGGAATTGAGAATTACTGTTGAGGATATCGCCTAATAGCAGTTCAGTACCAACACAAATAATTTCTGCACTCATAATAATTAAAGCAAAAGGTAAAAGAAACAGACTTAATCTAAATAGAATTCAGAAGTCAGGAGTCAGAAGGGCAGATAAACTTTGAAATACCCAGCTAAGTCTTTCGCGCCTTAATGGTGGGTTTTTTCCGCCACTGATTTATTCTGGATTCTGACTTCTGAATTCTTTTTTAACAGATTTCGCGTAATTCCCCTTCCTCCGCGAAGCAGGGAGGGGATGTAAGCGCGTCAAAAACAAAACGCCCATCATACCAATTTTTACAGCAGGTGAAACAGGTATGGTGGGCAGATGAGTCTTCATCTTGAAAACTGAATTTTGCTAATGGTACTATACCATGAGTCTCAATTACTGTAAGGGGGTGGTAATTAGTGGCATTGCGTAGAGCGACTTTTAGGTTATATC